>JAIROB010000216.1 GCA_031257695.1 Treponema sp.
TGGCGGGGTACTACCGCAGCCTGCTGCTCCTGAAAAACGGAGTTGACCGGGAATCCCTCCTGGGCTACAGCCCGGATCGTTTTTCCGCGGCGGTTCGGGAAAGGCTTGATTCGCCGCGGATTGAACAGGCCCTGTCCCTGCTGCTGGACCTGTACCGGGATATGCGCTACTCGGTTTCGCCCCGGTTCGAGCTGGAAACCGCGATCTCCAAACTCAGTTGGCTGGACCGTTGGGTGTCTCCCCTGGAAATGAGGGCGGCCATTGCCGATGCCCGGAACGTGCTGGGGCAGGGCGGAGGAGGGATAGCCGGCCCTTTAGCCGGGCCGGGGAGGGGATCTTCGGCGGCGCATGACGAAGCGTCCCGCGGCATCCCTGACCGGCCCTTTGACTTTAACAGCCCCGGCGCCTTTTCCGAAGCGTTCAGGCGGCGTATTGGCGAAACCGCGGGGCGGGACAAGCCGGAGCCCGGCGCCAATGCCGGGAATAAGCCCCAGGAGAAACCCGCGGAAAATTTTCCCGGGGATCTTCCGGCCCTGCGGGAGGCCCTTATCCGCAGCCTGGGGCGGGACCGGCAGCTCCTGGCTTCCGGAATAGCGAAGACCCTTCCCTGGGAATGGGAGGATCCTTCCGGGAAAGAAAAACTGCTGATTCCGGCATCGGACACCCTGACAGCGGAATTGCTGAAAAAAGAGCTGCCCCTGATCCGGCAACTTGCGGAAGAGCTGTGGGGGAAGGCTCTGTCGTTTGAGGTGATCGAAATCCCCGACGAGGGCGGGGGGGAAGAACGGGAACTGCCGCCCCAGGCGGAGCTGGTGCGCCGGTTGTTCCGGGGGACGGTGGTACGAAGAAGCGCAATGGAGAAGAACGATGGCTATCAATCCCTTTGACATTTTGAAAAACGCCCAGAAAATTCAGGAACAAATGGGGTCCTTCCAGGAAAAACTGGGGGGCATCACCGAAACCGGTTCTGCCGGAGGCGGCATGGTGGAAATAGAGATGAACGGCCGTATGGAGGTGCTGGAGGTGCGGATCCTTCCCGAAGCGGCGGCGGACACGGATATGCTCCAGGATCTGGTCGCCGCGGCTTTTACCAGCGCCATCGACAAGATACGGGGAGCGTTGAACCGTGAAATGGGCGCGCTCATGGGCCTGGCGGGGGGCATGGGCTTTCCGGGGGGCTTTCCCGGGTTTGGAACGGGCGCCTCGTGACAAACGCCCTGGACCGGCTGGTGACGCTGCTGGCAAAGCTTCCCGGGGTCGGCAAAAAGAGCGCCGGACGCATGGCCTACCACATCCTGGAAACCAGCCCGGACTATGCCAGGAACCTGGCGGAGGAGCTGGCGGGGCTGCACAGGGCTATCAAACGCTGTTCGGTCTGCGGAGCCTTCACCGAAACCGATCCTTGTTCCATCTGTTCCGATTCCGGCAGGGACGTTTCTGTGCTGTGCGTGGTTGAGCGGCCCCAGGATGTGCGGATCATCGACGAAGCCCGGGAATTTCACGGCCGTTTTCACGTGCTGGGCGGGCTTATCGCCCCTCTGGAGGGGGTAGGCCCGGAGGACCTCAATCTGGGGCGGCTCCTCAGCCGGGTTCGCAAGGACGGGGTTCGGGAGGTCATTCTGGCCATGAACCCCACCCTGGAGGGGGACACCACCGCCCTGTACTTACAGAAGCTGCTGAAAGATACGGGCGCCGAAGTTACCCGCCTTGCCTCGGGGCTGCCCGTGGGGGGCGATTTGGAATACGCCGACCGGCTGACCCTTTCCCGGAGCTTCCGGGGCCGGATAAAACTCTAGCAGTTGGGGACTTGAAGATATACCTAAAGGCGTCTCCGGGCCTGGCCGCCGGAGAAGATAGGAGGACTAGGCATGAAAAAGGCGCTGTTTTTCGCCGCGGCATACGGTTTTCTTTGCGCGGGTTTTGTGTTTGGGGCGGACTCGTACTCCGTTCGGAGTATCACCGGACCGGTGTACCGGCTTGGGTCTGCGGGTCAATGGATAGCGGTTTCCGAAGGGGATACCCTGAGCCCCGCCACTATCATACGGATCGGGTTTAACGCCGCCCTGACCGTCACAGACGGGGATACGGAGCGGATCCTCCGGTCCGAGCGGCAGGGCGCCCTGGAAAGTTTTCTGGGCTCCGGCGCCGCGGGCTCTGAAGGCAGAATCTCAGTTGGGGGCAGGGCCGTCGATTCCGGCGCGTCCCCCGCCGTTTCAGGAACTTCCCCTGCAGCCGGGTCTTCGGCCGGCGCGCCTGTCCGGGACCGCGAGCTGGACTGGGCCGAATAGGGCCCCCCCCAAAAAAACGGCCCCGCGCACAGACGGGGCCGGAAACAACTCTACGAACCGCCCTACTTTAGGTACAGATCCCTGACCTGATAGGTGGTGTGCAGGAGTTCATGGGCCTTGTGGCCGTTAGGTTCGCCCAGGAATTCCTTGTATATCTGGGTAATGAAGGGGTTCTGGTGGGAACAGCGGTACTGGCTTTGAGTGTCGTCGGTGTACAAGCCGCCGGCGCGTTTGGCGCGGACCTCGTCGGTGCAGCCGTAGGGCTGGCCGCCGCCGCCGACACAGCCGCCCCTGCAGGCCATCACTTCGACAAACTGCCAGGGGCTTGGCTGGCCCGCGGCTTTTGCGGAACGGATCTTGTCCAGCACCGCCGCGATATTTCCCATCTGGTGGGCTACGGCGATTTTGATCTTGGTTCCGTCCATGTCCACTTCCGCTTCCTTAACGCCCTCAAGACCCCGGACGGGCATAAAGTTCACGTCCCCCAGTTCCTTCTTGGTAACCAGGAAATAGGCGCTGCGAACCGCGGCCTCCATGACCCCCCCGGTGGCGCCGAAGATCGTGCCGGCCCCGGTGTAGGGGCCCATGGGGTTGTCCGCTTCCTCATCCGCAAGCTCCAGGATCTCTATGCCCGCCTGCTTGATCATCCGGGCAAGCTCCCGGGTGGTGATGGAAATATCAACGTCATAGCCGTGCCCGGCGCTTTTCATATCGTCGTTGCGGGAAATTTCCCACTTCTTCGCGGTGCAGGGCATGACTGAAACCGAGTAGATCCTGTCGGGATCGACGGCGGCTTTTTCCGCCCAGTAGGTTTTTATCATGGCGCCCATCATTTGCTGGGGGGACTTTGCGGTGGAGAAGTTGGGAATCATGTCGGCGTAATACTTTTCCATATAGTCCACCCATGCCGGGCAGCAACTGGTGATCAGCGGGATGTCGCCGCCCTTGGTCAACCGCTGCACCAGTTCGGTGCCCTCCTCCATGATGGTAAGGTCCGCGGAGAAGTTGGTGTCGAATACGGTGTTAAAGCCGAGCCTGCGGAGCGCCGCGTACATCTTCTTGGTGGCAATAGTGCCGGGCTCCAGGCCGAATTCCTCCGCCAGGGCGACCCGGGTTGCGGGGGCGATCTGCACCACCGTATGGAGATCCGGGTTCTGCAGGGCGCGCCACACCTTTCCCGTGTCGTCCCGCTCGTAGATGGCCCCCACCGGACAGTGGGCAGCGCATTGGCCGCACTTGATGCAGGGGCTTTCCCCCAGGGGGGTTCCCGCCGCGGAGGCGATGCGTCCCTTGATGCCCCGGCCAAGGAATTCCAGGGCCCATACGTTTTGCATCTCCTGGCAGACCTTTACGCAGCGTCCGCAGCGTATACATTTTTCAGGATTCAGGATGATGGCGGGGTTTGAATCGTCCACAGGCAGCCCGTTCAGCGTTTTGGCGTAGGGCACCTCCCGTATGCCGAATTCCGCGGCCAGGGTCTGCAGCTCGCAGCTTCCGTTGCGGGGGCATTGCAGGCAATCGTTGGGGTGATTGGAGAGGATAAGCTCCAGCACCGTTTTGCGGACGGCGATCAGCTCCGCGTCGTGGGTCACCACCGCCATGCCTTCGGTGACCGCGGTGGTGCAGGCGCGCACCATTCTGGCGGAACCTTCCATGCGGACGATGCAGATGCCGCAGGATGCCCAGGGCGGAAGATCGGGGTTGTAGCACATCGTGGGTATCTTGACATTTACCTTTTGCGCCGCTTTAAGGATGGTGGTCCCCTCTTCAACCTGGACGGGTTTTCCGTTTATCTTGCAATTGATCATTTTATTCCTCCTGTCCTTAGGCCCTGACCACTGCGTCGAACTTACAGTTCTTGAAGCACTCGCCGCACTTTACGCACTTTGTCTGATCGATGGCGTGGGGCTTTTTCTTTTCCCCGGTGATACAGAGCGCGGGGCAGTTCTTCGCGCACATTCCGCAGCCAACGCACTTTTCCTCATTGATGGAAAAGGAGAGCAGGCTCTTGCATTTGCCGGCCCGGCATTTGTGGTCGTGGATGTGCTCCAGATATTCTTCCCTGAAATTCCTGATGGTGGAAAGAACCGGGTTCGACGCGGTCTGGCCGAGCGCGCACAGGGACGCTTTCTGCATGGACTTGCCGATGGTTTCCAGCTTTTCCAGGTCCTCTTCGGCGCCGTAGCCGTTGGTGATCTTTTCCAGCAGTTTGAGGATCTGGGTGGTGCCGATGCGGCAGGGCGAACACTTGCCGCAGGATTCGTCCACGCAGAAATCCGTGTAGAACCTCGCCACGTCAACCACGCAGTCGTCCTCGTCCATGACGATCATGCCGCCGGAGCCCATCATGGAACCGTTAGCCGTGAGGCCCTCGTAGTCGATGGGGGTGTCCAGCACCTTTTCCGTCAGGATGCCGCCGGAGGGTCCGCCGGTTTGAACGCCCTTGAACTTTTTGCCGTTTTTGATGCCCCCGCCGATTTCAAAGATAATTTCCCGCAGGGTCGTTCCCATGGGCACTTCCACCAGGCCGGAGTTGTTGATCTTGCCGGTCAGCGCAAATACCTTGGTGCCCTTGGACTTTTCCGTGCCCATGGAGGCAAACCAGGCGCCGCCCCTGACCAGAATGGCGGGGATGTTCGCAAAGGTTTCTACATTGTTAATACAGGTGGGCTTGCCCCACAGACCCGCGACCGCGGGGAAGGGCGGCTTTGGCGTGGGCATACCCCGCCCGCCTTCCAGGGAGCGGAGGAGCGCCGTTTCCTCGCCGCAGACAAAGGCCCCCGCGCCCAGGCGGATCTCAATGTCGAAGTCGAAGCCCGACCCCATAATATTCTTGCCCAGCAGGCCGTAGTCCTTTGCCTGCGCCAGGGCTATTTCCAGGCGATGCACCGCCAGGGGATATTCGGCGCGGATATAGACAAAGCCCTGGCTGGCGCCTATGGTCTTGCCGCAGATAATCATCGCCTCAATCACCGAGTGGGGATCCCCTTCTATGGTGGAACGATCCATGTAGGCGCCGGGGTCTCCCTCGTCGGCATTGCAAACCACGTACTTAACGTCGTTTTCAACCTTTCTCGTGGTGTCCCACTTCATCCAGGTGGGAAAACCCGCGCCGCCCCGGCCGCGCAGCCCCGATGTTTTCAGTTCGTTGATGACATCGTCCCCGGTCCATTCAAACAAAGCCTTTTGCAGGGCTATGTAGCCCTGGTTTGCAATGTACTCCTCAATCACCTCGGGGTTGATCACCCCGCAGTTGCGAAGCACCACCCGTTCCTGCTTCTGGTAAAAGCCGATGGGCGGCAGGGCGTTGTTGCCGCTGGTGACGGCCTTGGGCGCCGGGGAACCGTCGGGGTTCTTGTACATGAGCCGGTCAAGCTCTTTGCCCTCTATCACCTGGCTGGTAATGATCTCCCTGGCATCCTCGGGCTTGACATCCACATAAAAGGAATTTTCGGGTAGAACCTTTACTATGGGGCCCTTTTCACAGAACCCGAAGCAGCCCGTCTTGATAACCTGGACTTTATCGGCCACGCCCTGTTTTTTTGCTTCCTCAATCAGGCCCTCGTAAATGGCCACGCCCTTATTGGACTGACAGGCGGTTCCGCCGCAGGTAAGTATATAATGGGTACAGCCCTTTTTATTACGGAATTCGCCTGAAGCGCTTTCCCGCAGTTTGGTTAAAGTATCCGATGTAAGTTTCGACATTTGCCTCCCCCTATCCCCTCTCCCGGTAGTTTTCAAAGATCCCGGAGAGCTGCTTTTTGGTTAGCTTGCCGTAGGTGTCCCCTCCCACGGTCATAACCGGGGCAAGGCCGCAACAGCCGACACAGCGCACCTCTTCCACGCTGAAAAGCCCGTCCACCGTTACTTCATTCGGCGCTATCATAAGATAACTCCGCGCCTCCTCGATAAGGTCCCCGCCGCCCTTGAGGTAACAGGCGGTGCCCAGACATACCGAAACCTTATTTTTTCCCGGTTTTGTGGTCTTGAAGAAGTGATAGAAAGTTATCACTCCGTAGACCCGCGCCAGGGGGATGCCGGTCATAACTGAAATCTGCTCCGCCGCAGACCGGGGGATAAAACCGAAAGTTTCCTGGGTTTTATGCAGGATCATAATCAAACTGCCCGGTTTGACCTTCCATTCGTTAATAAATGAGATGAGCTCCTTGGGAAATTCCGCCTTTCCCTCTGCAATTTCGTAGCCGTTTCCGGACATACATAACCTCCTCGCATTGTAAGTATTTTGTGGGTGAGAATGAGCATAGAGTACCCGCGCACATTCTCCAGTATGGGCCTGTTTGGCCGAAGTGTCAAGAAAAATTGCTACGGGGCGAGTAATTCAGGGATAAAAGCGTGATTTTTTGCGAATTATTTCAAATTTGAGAAAGCGGGCTCTGTTCCTGCCCGCCGCTCCGCTATTTGCTTTCAATTTACACAGCGCCCCCCTATACGAAATTGTCCTGGCGGGGTAGAGTAGGGGCCATGAAAAAAGTTGCCTTAACGGGAATTAAACCTACGGGGATTCCCCACATCGGGAACTACTTCGGCGCCATTAAGCCCGCCCTGGAGCTGGCCCGGGACTACGACGCCCGGTACTTTATCGCCGATTACCACGCGCTCAACACCGTCAAGGA
>JAIROB010000011.1 GCA_031257695.1 Treponema sp.
ACGGTCATCATAGAACGGGGCACCCTCCGGATCGGCGATTCCTACGTGGCCGGCATCTGGCCCGGCAAGGTGCGGGCGCTCTTTAACGACAAGGGCGTCAGGATAGAGGAGGCCACCCCGGCCATGCCCGTGGAAGCGCTGGGCTTTGAGGGCCTCCCCGACGCGGGGGACCCCCTCCAGGTGGTGGAGGATGAAAAGGTGGCCCGGGGAATTTCCTCCAAGCGCCAGGAACTGAAGCGTTTTGAGAGTTCCAAAAATGTCACCAAAGTCACCCTGGACAACCTCTACGACACCATCCATGAAGGGGCGATCCAGGAGCTCAAGGTTATCATCAAGAGCGATGTCCAGGGCTCCGCGGAGGCGCTCCGGTCAAGCCTGGAAAAACTGACCACCGACGAGGTGCGGCTTAACGTCATCCAGGCGCTTCCGGGCGCGATCAACGAAGGGGACGTGGATCTGGCAATTGCGTCCAACGCCATCATCATAGGCTTTAACGTGCGGCCCGTGCCCAAGGCGAAGGCGCTGGCGGATCAGGAAAAGGTCGACATACGGCGTTACAATGTGATCTACAAGGCGGTGGAGGAAATTGAGCAGGCCATGGAGGGGATGCTCAAGCCGGAGACCAGGGAGGAGATCATCGCCTCGGTGGAGGTGCGGGAAATCTTTAAGGTGCCCAAGATTGGAAACGTCGCGGGCTGCTATGTGCTTACCGGCGCGGTCAAGCGGAGCGCCAGCGTCAACGTTATCCGGGACGAGATCGTTATCCACACCGGCAAAATATCCTCCCTGCGCCGCTTTAAGGACGAGGCCCGGGAAGTCGCGGCGGGCTACGAGTGCGGCATCGGCCTTGAGGATTTCGACAGCATCCAGGTGGGGGACCAGTTTGAGGTCTTCGAAATGGTGGAAGTGGCGCGGAAGCTCGTAACTACCTAAAGAGTTTTTTGCAGTATGTATGAATATCGGAAGGAACGGGTAGGGCGGCTTATCCAGGAAAAAATCGGCGCCCTTATTGTGGAAGGGAAGGTGAAGGACCCCAGGGTCGATCCTTTTCTCACCATAACGAGGGTGAGGGTGTCCCGGGATTTCGCCTATGCCGACTGCTATGTTTCCAGTTATAAGTCCGCGGGCCTGGCCGCCGGCGTGGAGGGCCTGCGGAGCGCCGCGGGTTTCATTCAGTCCCAGCTTGCCAGGACCATGCGTATACGCCAGACCCCCAGGCTCCGGTTCCACGAGGATCAGGGCATACGGGAGGGCTTTGAGATGACGCGGAAAATTGAGGACCTTGCCCGTGGCGCCGAATGAGACCGCGGGCATCCTGCTGCTGAACAAAAGCCCGGGTTACACCTCCTTTGAGTCCCTCAACCCCGTAAAAAAAGCGCTTTCCACAGGCAAGGTGGGACACACCGGCACCCTGGACAAATTCGCCTCGGGCCTCCTGGTGGTCCTGGCCGGCTGGGCCCTAAAGCTCAGCCCCTGGTTTGACCGCTGCGACAAACGCTACCGGGGGATTATCAGCTTCGGCGTGGAAACCGACACCCTGGACGGCGAGGGCAGGCCCGTCGCAGCGGCGGCGCCTCCGGGCCGGGAGGCGCTGGAACGGGCGCTGGATCAGTTCCGGGGGGAGATTATGCAGGCGCCCCCGGCCTATTCGGCGATCCACATAGGCGGCAGGCGGGCCCACGAGCTGGCCCGGGCCGGCAAGGCGCCGGAGATGCAAAAGCGGCCCGTGAGGATCTACGCGCTGGAGCTGTGTTCCTATGAGCCTCCCCTGGCCGAGGTGTACGTTCACTGTTCCAAGGGCGCGTATATCCGTTCCCTGGCCCGGGACCTGGCCCTGGCCGCGGGGTCCCGGGGCCACCTCGTCAGCCTGGAGCGGCAGCGGGTCGCGGGGTTCGACCTGGCGGACGCGGTTCCCCCGGACGCGCCGGATCTGGCCGCGGCGCTGCGCCCCATAACGCCGGAGACCTTCGACGCCCTGGGCCTGTCCTGGGCAAGCGTGGAAGATGACGCCGCCCTGTGGTTGCGCCGGGGCAAGCCCCCGGACCGGATCATGGCCGCGATCCTGCCGGCCTCAGACCGGGGGGGGGACGACGCTCCGGAGTCGCGGGCCCTTTTTTGCGGCGCCGCTTTTGTGGCGCTGGTGGAGCGCAGGGCCGGCCGCTGGTCCTACGGGTACGTTCATGCTCGCCCTTGAGTGGTCGGAATTTGCCGCCTCCGGCCTGGCCGGCACGGAATTTGCCGGAGAGGGCCTTGCCATGACCGTCGGGGTGTTTGACGGAATACACCGGGGGCACCAGGTTTTGCTGGAACGGGTCCTTTCCTCGGGGCTGACCCCGGCCGCGGTGTGCTTCAGGCGGAGCCCCAAATTCATCCTCCGGCCCGAAACGGACGAGGGGGACATCATGGGGGCGGAGCAGAAGCTCCGCCTGCTCGGGCAAATGGGGATAGCCCTTACGGTTATGATTGACTTTTCCAGAAAATTCGGTAAACTAAGTGGAAGGGAATTCATCGATCTGCTTGCGGATCGGGGTAATTTGCGTTTTTTGGTGATTGGCGGCAATTTTCGTTGTGGCTACCGGCACTCGACGGACGCGGCGCTCATCAGAAAGATGTGTCTGTCGAAGGGAATCCCCACGGAAGTGGCGGCTCCCCTGGCGGTCGGGGGAAATCAGATCAGCTCAAGCCGTATCCGCGTGGCCATAGCCTCCGGCAGCCTCGCTGAAGCGTCGGAGTTTCTGGGCAGGAGGGTTGAAATCGACTTTGCCGGTCTCGCCGCGGTTTCCGGACCCGGGGGCGTTTATTTTGATCTGGCCTCCCAAAACCGGCTTATGCCGCCTCCCGGCAGCTACCCCGCGCTGTTGTTCGATAATTCCCCCACAGCAAGGGAGGTGGAAATTTCCATCGACAAAAAGGGCGTTTTTATTCCGCTCGACGGCCCCGGCCCGGATACGGTCCGGCGGGTCGAATTTTTAGGCGGTTCCCAATAGGAGTGTAACCATATGGCATTAACCAAAGAAAATGTGGCTTCCCTGGTGACCAGGTTCGGCAAAAACGAAAAGGACACCGGAACTTCGGAAGTGCAGATTGCCCTGCTTACGGAGCGAATCAAAGAGCTCACCCGGCATTGCAAACAATTCAAGAAGGACAAGTCCGGCCAGCGGGGCTTGTTGAGTCTCGTGGGCCAGCGCCGGCGTATGTTGAAGTATATACAGCGGACCAATCTGGAGAAGTACCGTACGCTGATCCAGGAGCTTGGAATCCGTAAATAACGCGGGCTCCGTAGTGCAGACTGGAAGCGAGGGGGCGTCCCCCTGGCTGGGGGTCCGGGGGTATCGAACCCCCGGAGAGGGGGTAGCGTAAGACGCGCGAAGCGCGGCTGGAGCGAGGGGGAGACTTCCCCCCTCCCCCATTCCCACAGGGTATGGCCGAACTGAGGTTGAACAAAGGCCCGGCGCATGGAGGGAGCGCCGGTATAATTAACAACAAAGACAGGAGTTTATGGTTCAAAGAGTGAGCTATGAAATTGCCGGCAAGGAGCTTATCCTTGAGACCGGTAAAATCGCGAAACAGGCCGGAGGGTCGGTGTTCGCCCAGTATGCGGGTTCCGTGGTAATCGCCACGGTTTGTTCGTCGGATGCCCCGGTGGAGGGCCTGGATTATGTGCCCCTCACGGTGGATTATAACGAGAAGTACTACGCCGCCGGGAAGATCCCCGGGGGCTTTATCAAGCGGGAAACCCGGCCCAAGGACAAGGAGATCCTGGTGTCCCGGCTCATCGACCGGCCCATGCGGCCCCTCTTCGACAAGCGGTTCGGCAGGGAGATCCAGGTGGTGCCCACCACTATTTCCACGGACGTGGTGAATCCCCCGGACATTCTGGCGATTGTGGCGTCCTCCGCGGCGGTGCATCTTTCCAGCATCCCCTTCGGCGGCCCCGTGGCGGGGGTGCGGGTCTGTTTGGTGGAGGATCAGCTTGTGATCAACCCCACCTACGATGAAATTGAGCGGTCAAAGCTGGAAATTGTGGTGGCCGGCACAAAGGAAGGGATCACCATGGTGGAGGGGGGCGCCAGGGAGGTTGACGAGGATACGATAATCGCCGCGCTGGAAAAAGCGCAGGCGGTGATCACGGATCTCTGCAACTTGCAGGACAAGCTCCGGGAACTCGCGGGGAAGGAAAAGATCCCCCTTTCGGATTCCCCCTATCAATTGGAAAACCTCGACGCCATACGGAGCGCCGCCTACCCCCGGCTGGAGGCCGCCTGCTTCCTCAAGGGCAAGCAGGACCGCCAGAAGGCGATTGGGGATATAAAGGAAGATCTTGCGGCGCAGCGCCGGGAGCAGCTTGAGGACGAGAACCAGAAAAAGCTCTTCAAC
>JAIROB010000064.1 GCA_031257695.1 Treponema sp.
CCAGCAGATCCTCCCATTGATCCCGTTCTCGTCTCTTCCTTGTTTTTGCCATAGTCATGTTTTCCCCTTCGGTTTTTCTACCTCATTTTTGGTATTTACACAAACTATTTTACAGGCTCAGCATCTCTCTCCTGACCACACCTTATAAGCTTGCCCTAAAAACGGCAAGTTCAGCATAAGCAGTACAAGTCAAATCGTGATTGTTCAAAAACAAGTAACAACTACAGCCGCCTTTAGGCGGCCCATAAACCAACCGCTTTGAGCGGCTCACAAAACAAGCCCCCGGCTTTGCCGGGGGTACTTGACTACTTTGTCAGCGTGATGGACGGTTATAGCCGCAAGATTCTTGCGTGGGGGCTTTTTGAGAACATGGACCGGCTGTGGGCCCAAACGGCGCTGATGAAAGCCGGTGAGTTGTATCCTTCGGCGCGGCCGCGTGTCATAACCGACAACGGATCGCAGTTCATCTCGAAAGATTTTCGGGAACTGGCGAGACTTTTAGAAATGGAGCAGACCTTTGCCAGCCCGGCTCATCCGCAGAGCAACGGGAAACTTGAACGGTTTCACCGGACGTTCAAGAGCGAGCATGTCAAGCAGAGCGCCTATCTGGGCCGCGAGGATGCGGTAGAGCGCATGAAAAAATGGATTCGGTATTACAACGGACAGCGGCTTCATGCCGCGCTGTTTTACCTGCCGCCGGAAGGACTTGAAGGAGATGCGGGTGGCCCGGTATAAGGCGAACGGGGACAGGAAATTAAAGCGGTAGCAGGTTGGCTGGAATATCAGCCCGCTAACGTTCGGATTTTTTTTCGAACCGGGAAAACTCCATAGTGAAAGTAGCCCTCCCCTGGGTGATCATTCGGAGGTCGTTCATAAAGCCGAACATCTTAGCCATGGGCGCCAGCGCCTTTACCCCTTCGAGGCCGGCCTTGGATTCCATGCTGAGGACCTGGCCGCCCCGCTGGGTCACCAGGCTCATCACATCCCCCACAAACTCCTGGGGAGCGCTCAGGTCCACCTCCATGATTGGCTCCAGCAGTATGGGCTGCCCCTGCCGGCAGGCTTCGTAGACCCCGCGGCTGGCACAGGCTTCGTAGGCAAACTCTGTGCCGGTAGCCTCCGAGTACTCCAGGCCCGTTAGGGTAACCCCTACATCGACGCAGGGGTAGCCCAAAACAAGGCCGGAAGCAAAGGCCCCCTGAACGCCCCGCTCTATGGCCTCACGGATCGGAGGCGGCACATCCCTGACATCCGCGGCGTTGACATAGCGGTTCCCAGAACCCGGGGGAAGGGGCTCAACCGTAAAGCGCAGGGTCGCTGCGTTTTCCCTGCCCCCCAGGAATTTTGAAAAACGCTCCGTATGCTCCGCCGCGGCGGCAATCGATTCCCGGTAGGTAACCTGGGGATTCCCCACCTTGGCGTCGATGTTGTACTCCCTGGTTATCCGGGTCTCCAGCACTTCCAGGTGGAGCTCACCCATGCCGGAGATGAGCAACTGTCCGGTTTCCGCGTTGTCCCGGGTGGTAAAGGTAGGATCCTCCCGGGAAAGGATGCCGAGGACCTCCCGGAGCCTGTCCATCTCCGATATGCTGCGGGGCTCAATGGACACCGAAACCACAGGTTCGGGAAACTCCATCTTCTCCAGCGCCACCGGCCAGCCTTCGCTGCCTATGGTGTCCCCGGTCTGCGCCAGTTTCAGCCCGATGATCACCCCTATATCCCCGGCGGACAACGCGTCCATGGGCTCGGACTTGTTGGAGTGCATCCTGAGTATGCGGTTAGCCCGCTCCCGCTTTTTCTTCCCCAGGTTGAAAACCGCCATGCCGGGTTTGAGGACCCCGGAGTACATACGCACATAACAGAGCGCCCCCGCCTCCCGGTCGCCCTGGATCTTGAACACCAGGCCCAGGGGCTGGCCGTTGGGATCGCAGGGCACCGGCACGTCAGCGCCTTTTTTAAGGTGATGCCCCAGCGCCGGGGCAACCTCGTCCGGCGCGGGGAGGTAGTCCACCACCGCGTCGATCAGGGGCTGCACCCCCATGTTGCGCCGGGAGGCTCCCGCAAACATGGGCAGCAGGGACCGGTTCAGCGCCGCCCGCCGCAGCTCTCCGCGGATAAGATCCTCCGGTATATCCTCGCCGGCCAGGTACCTGTCGGTAATCTCCTCGGAAACCGCGGAAAGGGTGTCCACCAGCTTCTCCCGCCACTGCGTCGCCTCGGCCTGCCGTTCAGGCGCGATAGGGGAGGGGAGGATCCGCTCGCCCTCGCCGGCCGCGTCCCAGCGGAGTTCCCGCATCCCTATCAAGTCTATGACCCCCTCAAACCCGCTTTCGCTGCCCATGGGTATCTGGACGGCAATGGTTTTGGCGCCCAGCTTGATCTGTATATCCTCCAGAACCCGAAAAAAATCCGCCCCTATCCTGTCCATTTTGTTGACATAGCCTATGCAGGGCACCTTGTAACGCTCCGCCTGGCGCCACACGGTTTCGGTCTGGGGCTCCACCCCCCGGACAGCGTCAAAAATCGCCACCGCCCCGTCCAGCACCCGCAGGGATCGCTCCACCTCGGCGATAAAGTCCACATGCCCCGGGGTGTCGATGATGTTTATCTGAAACTGCTCGTTCCCCCGCTTCCAGTAGGCGGTGGTAGCCGCGCTCTGTATGGTAATGCCCCGCTGCTGCTCCTGCTCCATCCAGTCCATAACAGCTTCGCCGTCGTCCACCTCGCCAATCCGGTGGCTCTTGCCGGTATAGTAGAGGATACGCTCGGTGGTGGTAGTTTTTCCGGCGTCGATGTGGGCCATGATGCCGATATTACGCATCGTTGTAAGCATAGGAACAACCCTCCCTGTCCTCCCAAGTATAGCCTAATTATGGATCCGGGGGAAGGCGCAACGCGGGGAATTGCGTTGTGCCCGGATTTTTTGTTATGATGCCTCAACGGGGGAAGCCATGATACGGCCAGCAACAGCCGGCGACGCCAAATCGATCTGCGGTATCTATAACTACTACGTCAAAAACACCGCTATCACCTTTGAGGAAATACCGGTTTCAATCAACGAGATGGAGGACCGCATCAGGACGGTTGTTTCAAAATATCCCTGGTTAGTCTGGGAGGAGGAGGCAATCCTGGGTTACGCCTATATCAACAAGTGGAAGGACCGCTCCGCCTACCGGCATTCCGCGGAGGTTTCCATCTATGTAAAAGACAGCGCCCGGGAAAGGGGGATAGGGAAAAAGCTCTTTGCCGCGCTTTTGGAGGAGGCCCGGCAAACCGGGATTCACGCCCTGGTGGCGGGGATCACCATGCCCAATGAACAAAGCGTGGGCCTGCATGAAAAGTTCGGTTTCAAAAAAGTAGCGGAATTTGTTGAAATAGGCTGCAAAATGGATCAATGGCTGAACGTGGGTTATTGGCAGTTGATTCTGGGCAACAGGCAAAAAGGAGAAGCCGCGCCATGATCATAGGGATAGATATAGGCAGCACCACCACCAAGGCTGTTTCCATCAGTGACGGCGCCAGGATACAAAAGATCAAAACCAGAGCGACCGACGCGGTAACCTCCGCCACCGGCGCGTTCGGCAAGATGCTCATGGAAAACGACTACCTGATTGGGGACATTGACCGGATCATGATCACCGGCACCGGCGCTTCGAAGATCAGGAACGATATTTTCGGCATCCCCACCGAGCGGGTAGACGAGATACAGTGCATAGGCATTGGCGGTATGTTCCTTTCCGGCAAGGACGATATTGTGATCGCCAACATCGGCACCGGCACCGCGCTCATAGACGCCAGCCGGAATCGCATAAGCCACATGGGCGGCTCCGGGGTGGGGGGCGGCACCATCCAGGGCCTGGCAAAGAAGCTGATCTCCATGACGGACTTTAACGGCATCATGGAACTGGCGGATATGGGGAACCTGAGCCAAGTGGACCTGAACATGGAGGACATCACGGATGTGGGGCTGAGTTTTCTTGGCCGGGACACCACGGCTTCCAACTTCGGCAAGATGCTGGATACCGCCCGGAACGAAGACCTGGCGCTGGGCCTCCTGAACATGGTGTACCAGGTTATCGGTATGCTTGCTGTTTTCGCGGCCAAGAGCAAACACACCGACCGGGTTATCGTCACCGGAAACGGCAGCCACAACGCCATCGGCCAAAAAATACTGGCCGCCATCACGGAGATGTACTCGGTGCATTTTGAATATCCCGGGGACGCCGAATATACCACCGCCATAGGCGCGGGCCTTTCCTATAAACGCGGGTTCTCCGCTCCTTAAACAAAAAAAGAACAGAGCCGGAAGGCGCCCCCCCATGTCCGCCTGCGAAGCAAAGCGCCAGGCCGCCGCGTTGCTGTGAGCAGCCGTTCCACGCTAATCGGGCCCGGGGGCAGGCTCATTGAGCAGTTTATCGTATTTTCGGTTTTCTTCTTCCAGCAGCCTTAGCTGTATTTTAGCTTTTTCAAGCTCCAGTTCCAGCAGTTCCTTTTGCTGCTTTATCATTTCCGTTTTATTCTTTTTAGTCTTATATATAAAATGAAGCGTTATGCCGGGCAGCCCGACAAAGAGCGATAGTATTGCTATGCTTCCGGTTATTATCCCTGTTAAATCCATGAAAAATGTTCCAAAAACTGATTTACTACGTAAAAAAAAGAAGTCTCCCCGGTCCGGGGAGACTGTCGGCGCCCAGGGGCCTGTTGCGCTGAAACGCAGCAAACCGCTAGATTCTGGCCGGTTTGACCGCAGGCCTGCGCCCCGCCGGAACTTTCGGAGTTCCGGCTTTTTTCGCCGCGTTTTTCCTCGCGGGCTTAACGGCCTTTGCCTGTTTAGCGGCGGCTTTTGCCTCAGCCTTTAGTTCCGTTGCGTACAGCTTTTCCGCCGCAAGGATCCTTTTGTTGAGGGCGCTCTGATCGCTATACAGTTTTTTAAGATTGTCCAACGCTTTGTCCGATTTTTTCGCTTTGTCAGATTTTGCCATTATGTTCTCCTTTTTGTAATTGTATCACGTTTAAAAGAATTTGTCTAGGGTATTTCAGTGTAGAGGCCATAAAATTAACACGGAGCAAAACCCGTTTCCTGACATAGGGCATCCTTATCGCCCCATCCCCCGCATGACCCGCGCCGGCGCGTTTGCGCCCTGTCCTCAGGCGGGTCGCAGCGTTTGAGCGCCCCTTTTTGACAGCATTTTGATTATTATTTTCACAGAAAAGGTATTTTCTTTTGAAAATCGTATTTGATCCAAGGCCGATTCGAACGGCCGACCTGCCGCTTAGGAGGCGGCCGCTCTATCCCCTGAGCTATTGGACCTCTGTTTAGATATAACCTTTTATTGCGATGTCTGTCAATGGCGTCCCCGGGTCAGGCGAAACGCCAAGGGCCTGTGTTTTTTTTTCTGTTTTTGTCATAAAATCCTCACAAAAAATTAAAAATAGCGCCAATTTTTGAGAACTGAATTGGCAAAATCCGGCTGGTTAAGGCGGGGGAAGTCTCCCCCTCGCTTCAAAGCCTGCAGCTTTTCCGCTACCCCCTCGCCGGGGGTTCAATACCCCCGGACCCCCAGCCAGAGGGGACACCCCCCTGGAACCCCCGCTCAGGACGGATCTCCCCCTTTGGAAAAGCTTCCAGGCGGCGGGAAGGCGGGATTTGGCGCGGTTCAGGACGCTATAGCCCCGATTAGCCGGGCACAGGGGGTTGGGGAGTGGGGGAAATGGCGGAAAACCGGGGGTTGCAGCCCCGTTTCCGGGAACGGGGTCTGTCCCTGTGCTCTGCCCCATTCTCCGCCCCGGCCCCAAGCGCCGCCTCAGCCCCCACATCCGCCGGGTAACGGGGGGCTCGATGCCCCCCGGCCCCCCAGCCAAGGGGGATACCCCCTCGGACACCCCTGCCGCCATTCGGCGGCGCCCCCTCCAGTATCGCCGACCAATA
>JAIROB010000107.1 GCA_031257695.1 Treponema sp.
TCGTCCACCGAATCGTCCAGGTTCCGCATCTGGCCGCTGAATTTGGTTTGCCATTCATCGATAGTCTGCCGGGACTCGTCCAGGAGCGCGGCAAACTCCCCGCTCCGGGACTCCACCTGGGAGGCGATTTTCCTGATCTCCCCCTCAAGCTCCCGCTGCTGCTGTTTGAGGTTCTCCGCAAAGGCAAGGGAGAAGCGGCTAAGCTCCGCCTTGAGCGCGGATTCCGCGGCGTCCCTGGCGTCGGCCATGTTTGCGTCAAGCTGATCCTTCAGGGTTCCCAAAGACTGGTCCGCCTGGGCCATCTGGTCCCGGATTCCCCCCTCAAAGGCGCCGACCTCCGCCTTGAGGTGTTCCACTTCTGAAACAAGCCGGGCGTCTTCGTCGGCAAAGTAGCGCTTCAGGTCTTCGCCCAGGGAGATTTCCAGTTTCCGGCGCTCCTCCCGGAAGGATTCCCCCAGGTCCGCCAGTTCCGCGTCCAGCCCGTCCTTCCATTTGCCGAGCTTCTGGTCAAACTCCTCCCGGCGGCGGAAGAGGTCCGCGGAAAAATCTTCCTCAAACAGCTTCATCTTGTCCGACACCGTATCGTAGGCCCGGTCTTTAAGCCGGGCAATTTCCTTGTCCATGGCGGAAACCTCGCCCCGCAGGGCCTCCAGGGCCGTGGCAAATTCCGCGGCGGCCCCGGCGCGGGTATCGGCAAAGTCCCGCTCAAAACGGGCAAAGTCCTGACGAACCCGGTCTTCGGTTTCCCGCATATACAGGCGGAGCTCTCCGTCCAATTTTCCCGCGTCCTCCGCCAGGGTCCCCAGCCGCTCAAATTCCCGCTGCTGCGCTTCCCGGTATTCGCCAAGCCTGGCATCCGCCGCTTCCAGGGCTTTCTGGCCCTCCTCCTCTATGGTTTGGGCAAGCCGCCGCCGCATCTGGGCCACGGCATCGGAGGTCTGGCTGTCCAGGTCCCTCAAACGCCCCTCAAGTTCCGCGGCTTTCCGCTCAGAATCGCTTCCCAGATCCCTGGCCGCCCGGATCTGGTCCGCCAGCGCCTGAATATCCCGCTGCCACTGTTCTTTAAAAGCCCCCTGCTTCTGCTCTATCTCCGCATGATCCGCCTTCCACTCATCTTTGACATTTTTTGCCACCCCCTGGATGTCCGTAAGCCAGGCCTTGCTGCTCTCCTGGTAGACCCGCAGCTTTTCCTCCAGCACGGTCTGAAACCGCTGAACCCGTTCCATGGCCTGGTTGCGGAGCTTGACCAGGGCGGCCTCTTCCATCTTGTCCGCCTGATCCGCCGCCCGATCCGCGGCTTCTTGCAGGAGTTTTTCGATGGCGGCCCTGTCCCGCTCCAGGTTCGCCTCCCGGTCCCTTTCGATTCTGGTTACCGCTTCCCGGTGATCCTCCACCTGGCGCTCAATGGTTTCCGCCGCGGCCCGGAGATCCGACACCGTGGATTGCACTGCCGCAATCTGGGAAGCCGAAGCCTTCTCCAGGGACGCGGCATTTTCCCGCTTAACCCGCAGCTCAAAATCCTCAAGGCCCCTTTCCATGGCGGCGAGCTTTTCCTTGGCCTCGGCGATCCGCTTCCCCACCCCTTCCACAAAGGAGGATTCATCCTGAATCCGGTTGAGGTTTTCCTGCACCCGCAGGGTCATGTGGACCAGTTCTCCCAGGGTCGAATCGTAGGCGCTGATCTTCTCGTTCAGCTTAGCCACCGCCTCGGCCTTGGTCGCCAGGGAATCGTCGCTCATCTGAATACGGTTCATCAGTTCCTTGGCCTGCTTCTGGCGGACATCCAGGTCAACCCCGTAATCCCGAACAGCCGCTTCCTTCTGGGCGACAAACGCGGTCAATTCGTCTTTAAGCCTCTCCCCGTACTTACGCATCTTTTCCAGGGTACGGTTATTCCGGTCCAACTGGCGAAAGAGGATGAGCGCAAGCGCGACAATGCCAAGAGTCAGAAGGTTTCCGGGCGAAAAAAAGCTCATTTGTTTCTAACTTAACACAAATTCGCGTAATTGGCGATAGTCGAAAAAAACAAAATCCGCGTCCCCCGTATTCCGGCGGAATTGCAGGGGGGCGCTGACCAGGGCAGCCTTCATCCCCTGCCGTTTTGCCCCCACAATATCGTAGGAAACGCTGTTCCCCACATAGAGGATCTGTTCCGGGGGCAGGGCCATACGCCGGGCAAGTTCCAGGAAGGGCGCGGGGTCCGGTTTCAGGCGGTTCACCTCCTCGGAACAGATCACCGTGTCCCAATAGGCGTCCAGGCCGAGGTATTCCAGTTTCCGTTCCGCGGGAAAATCCGAGAGGAGCCCCAGGATGAGCCCCGCGGCTTTGAGATCCCCCAGGGTTTCCTTGACATACCGGTAGGGTTTTACCTTTTTGAAGAGCGGCTCCCAGCCCCGGTAAATGAGCCGTTCCGTCCGCTCTTTAATCGCCGCTCCGTCCCCTTTGAGGATCCCCGCCATGAGCAGGGCCTGGAGTTCGTAAAAGTCGCCCTCCTGAAAACGCGCGCGCAGGGCGGTCCTGGCCTTGCTAAAAGCCAGCAGGTACCGCCATTCCTTCAGCACGAAAGGGACAAGGCGCAGGTAAAACCGGTAATTCGGGTAGAAAGTCCCGTCTAAATCGAAGGCGACACCCCGAATATCCTCTCTCATAGGGTCTTTATACTATGGATCAAAGGAGGTTTCTACAGGTATACGGACCAAATTGACCTGACAATCCGGGGGATACCGGGTTTTGAAGGCGCTAAACTGCGTTTCCTCCGCGCTTTCAAACAGGGCAACCCGGAAATTGCCGTAACTGGTAAAATAGGGAACCAGCGCCGCCACATGAAAGTGCTGGCGCATCCGGGGCAGCCCCCGGGGGTTGTCCTTAGTAACGGGCGCTCCCAGCTCGCCGTTCACCGAGGCCAGATAGATCCGGCCCGGCTCGTCGATGGCCAGGGTGTAGAGCAGGGGATGAAGGCCCTCGATGCTAAAGCCCGTGTCGGGAAGGTAGCCCGGAAAAGGCCGGGGGACCGCTCCCCGCTCATCCCGGCGTATCACCGCGGAGAAGGGCGCGTCCCGAACCTCAATCTCCGCCAAATCCCCAAACGCGGGCGCCCGGAGGATTCTATTGGCGGCAGAGGCCAGGTTCCGGGTCCAGTCCAGCCCGAAGAAGGGGTCCCGCAGCTCCTCCCAGGGCTGGGTAAACCCGGAGCCCCGTTCCCCGAAGCGCGCCTTGAGGGGGCCGACGGACAGCCGCTCCCCCGTGAGGGGCCGGAGTATGCCGTCCGTCACCCACTTGGCAAAGCCCGAACAGTTCAGCCCCGGTTCCCCCTCCTGGGGCGCCAAATTGCCGATAAACACGTAGCGCCCGTTTTCGTCCATGGCGCCGTCGTCCCTGAAACCGACCTCGCCGATACGCCCCCGGACCGCGGCGACAAAGGCCCGCGCGTCCCGGTACGCGTCAAGCCGGGGTTCAAAGTAGCGGCGGGGGAATTTGTCCTCCGCCATGCCCAGGATCTCTTCCAGGGGAAGCGTGTAGAGCCGCTCGAAGGGGACGGGCAGGGGCAGGGAATTCACCACATAGGCGTTGTAGATCACCACGTCCATGAGGCACCGGTCCTTTGAGAAGGGCCTGAACTGGACGTAGTTGTTGAAATCGGTCTGGGGGAATACCCGCATCCGCACCGGGCTTCCATCGTCCCGCCGCCGGGTCAGCGCCCAGGAGCCCTGGGCCCAGCCGGGAAAGGAGCCGGTCAGTTCCCTGGCCAGGAGGATCACAAACTCCTCCCCCGCTGCCTCGGAACGCACCTCCACCCGTCCGCCCCCGGGCAGGGCGCGGAGCAGGGGCGTTTTGTTCAGAACCACAGAGGGAACTTCGGTAAACCAGGAATCCCTGAGGGATATCCGCAGGGAAGAATCGTCGCTTATATGACGGAGGGGCACATCCAGAGCGGGCAGGGGAGAGGCGCCGCACAGAACAAGGAGCAAAAACGCCCCGCCGCGGAGAAACCTGGAAAAAATCATCGCCTTTCCAGTATCGGCACAACAGGGCCTCCGTATTAGAGGGGCCAGCC
>JAIROB010000126.1 GCA_031257695.1 Treponema sp.
ATCTGCACATTGCTGCTGTGGATAGCCGCTTCCACCTCCACAATGCCCCCCCGATCCTGCTGGCTCCGCCGCTTCTGGGTCTTCTTAACGATGTTAAGCCCCTCCACGACCACCCGGTCCTTATCCCGAAGGATCTTGAGGATCCGTCCGCGTTTGCCCTTGTCTTTGCCGGCAATGATCTGGACCGTGTCCTCTTTCTTCAGCTTAAATTTGTGCGCCGCTTCAACCATGCCTCACTCCTATAGCACCTCGGGAGCGAGGGACACGATCTTCATGTACTCCTTCTCCCGCAGTTCCCGGGCCACGGGCCCGAAAATACGTTTGCCCTTGGGATTCTGGTTCGCGTCGATAATCACACAGGCATTATCGTCAAACCGGATATAGGTTCCGTCGGAGCGGCGGTACTCCTTATGGGTCCTTACCACCACGGCCCTTTCAACGGCGCCCTTTTTTATGGTCGAAGTCGGCAGGGCATCCTTGACCGCAACCACCACAATATCCCCGATGCCCGCGTATTTCCGCTTTGATCCCCCCAGCACCTTAATGCACTGCACAACCTTGGCGCCCGAATTGTCGGCCACGTTCAGGTAAGACTCCACTTGGATCATTTTTCATACTCCCCTAACGCGCCCGTTCCAGAATCGCCGTAAGTTTCCAGCATTTTTCCTTGCTGATAGGACGACATTCCACCACCCGCACCCGGTCCCCGATTTTGGCGTCGTTATTTTTGTCATGCGCCTTCACTTTTTTCGTCCGGGTAATATACTTTTTGTACAGCGGATGCAGGGTTTTGGTCACCACCGCCACAACGATGGTCTTATCCATCTTGTCGCTCTTTACAATCCCCACAAATTCTTTTTTCCCGCTGCTTCTTTTCGGCGCCGGAACCGCCACCGCCTCATCAGACATTTCCTACTCCTTCAACCTAGGCGCCCGCCGCCGAAGACTGTGACACAGCTTCTTTCAGCGCGGCCTTCGCTTGGGCAATCTCTTCCAGCCGGATCAGGGTATTGAGCCGGGCTATCTGCCGGCGCATGGTCCGCTTCTGCAGCGGATTTTCCACGTGGCCGATAACCATCTGGAACCGGAATTCCATATATTTTCTGTTCAATTCATCCAGCTTGGCCTTGAGTTCGGCAAAACTCAAATTCTTGAAAGAATTCTTCATACCCCGCTCCCTAAGCGCCCAGCTCTAATTCCGAGCGGGTCACAAACCTGGTTTTAATGGGAAGTTTGGCGCCCGCCAGGATCATGGCTTCTTCCGCCAGGGTCCGGTCTATGCCCCCAAGCTCAAACATAACCGTCCCGGGCTTTACCACCGCCACCCAGTATTCGGGAGCGCCCTTCCCCTTGCCCATGCGGGTTTCCGCGGGTTTCTTGGAATAGGGCTTGTCAGGAAAGATCCGTATCCACAGCTTGCCCCCCCGCTTTATGTGCCGGTTCATAGCCACACGGGCCGCTTCGATCTGCCGGTTGGTGATCCACATACGCTCCATGGCAACCAGGGCGAACTCCCCAAATGCCACGGTATTTCCCCGGGTGGCGTTCCCCGGCATGGAGCCGCGCTGCACCTTCCGGTGCCTTACGCGCTTAGGACTTAACATAATCAACCTCTTCCGCCGCGGCTTTAAGCCGCACAACAATATAGAAGCGCATCGAAAAGTAGCGCTAATTCCTCGCAGGGACCCGATCGCGCTGCCGCTTCCGGACAAGAGCGCCCGCGTCTTCCTTCTGTTCCTTGCCGTATTTCATGCCGTTATAAACCCAGACCTTCACGCCTATGGCGCCAAAGGTGGTATGGGCCTCCGCAAAACCGTAGTCAATGTCCGCCCGCAGGGTGTGCAGGGGGATACGCCCCTCCTTGGATTCCTCGGTGCGGGACATTTCCGCTCCGCCGAGGCGGCCCGAAAGCCTCACCTTAACCCCCTGGGCGTTGCCCTTTTTAATGGCGTTGGAAATAGCCTGCTTCATGGTCCGGCGGAAACTGCCCCGGGCCAAAAGCTGACGGGCTATGTTCTGGGCCACAATCTGGGCATTGTTGTCCGCGTTCCGCACTTCCTTGATCTTTATCTGCACCTTCTTGTTGACGTGCTTCTGGATCTCAACGCCGATCTTTTCAATGTTAGCGCCCTTAACGCCGATGATAACCCCCGGCCGGGCGGTGTGTATCACAATGGTGACACGCTGGGGATGCCGGATAATTTCCAACTCCGCGATATCCGAACCCTTGGTCTCGTTCATGGCAACGATGAACTTGCGGAGCTTCAGATCCTCATGCAGGGTCTTGGCGTATTCCTTGGGGTTCACGTACCACCGGGAAGACCAGGTCCTGTTGATGCCAATCCGCAGTCCGATAGGATTAACTTTTTGTCCCATTATTTCCCCGCCTTGCTTGTCTCGTCAATTACCACGGTTATGTGGCACATCCTCTTGAGGAGCATATCCGCCCGGCCCCGGCCGCGGAACCAAACCCGCTTCATCCGGGGGCCTTCGTCCACAAAGATCTCCTTCACGTAGAGCATATCCTCCATAAGCTGCTTGTTGGCGCTCAGGGCGTTGGAAGCCGCCGACTTTACGGTCTTACGGAGCAGCCGGGCGCCCTTATGGGGAAGGTTTTCCAGGGTCGACATGGCCTCCGGGTAGGGCTTGCGGCGAATCAGATTCGCCACGGGCCGCACCTTGAAGGGCGAGGCGCGAAGGAATTTTGACACAGCCCGGTAACCCGGCTTTTTTTCTTTTGCTTCCATAACACCCTACCCCCTGGAGGCTTTTTTATCCGACCCTGCGTGGCCCCGGAAAATCCGGGTGGCGGAAAATTCACCCAGCTTATGGCCCACCAGATTCTCCGTGATATACACGGCGATCCAGCTTTTGCCGTTGTACACCGAAATGGTGGCCCCGACCATTTCCGGGATAATGGTGGAACAGCGGGAATAAGTTTTAATCATCCTGCGGTCCCCGGCTTTGCTCATTTCCAGCACTTTTTTATAGAGGCTCTTCTCTATAAAAGGCCCTTTCTTAATGGATCTTGACACCCGCCTTTCTCCTATTTCTTCTTCTTGCCCCGGCTTACGATGAACCGCGACGAAGGCTTATGCTTGCTCCGGGTTTTGTATCCCTTGGTGGGCTGTCCCCAGGGAGTAACCGGATGAATCCCCTTGTTTTTTCCCTCGCCGCCGCCATGGGGGTGATCGACGGGGTTCATAACCATGCCGCGGACCGTGGGGCGTATCCCCAGCCAGCGCTTGCGGCCCGCCTTGCCCAACTTAACGTTCATGTGATCCTCATTGCCCACCGCGCCGATGGTGGCGTAGCACTTCTTGAAGACCATCCGCATTTCCCCGGAGGGCAGTTTAAGGGTGACATAATCCCCCTCTTTGGCGGCGATGGACGCGTGGGTCCCCGCGGAACGGGCCATTTGACCGCCCTTGCCCAGGGTCAGCTCTATGTTGTGCACCGTAAAGCCCAGGGGAATATGCTCCAGGGGCAGGGCGTTGCCGGCCTCGATGGGGGCCGCCGGGCCGCTGAGGACGGACTGGCCCACAACCAGGCCCTTGGGAGCGAGGATGTAGCGCTTTTCGCCGTCCACGTAGTTAATGAGGGCGATATTGGCGCTCCGGTTGGGGTCGTATTCCAGGGTGGCAACCTTTCCGGGGATGCCTATCTTATCCCGCTTAAAGTCGATGGTCCGGTACAGCCGCTTGTGGCCGCCGCCCTTATGCCAGACGCTGATCCGCCCCCGGGAGTCCCGGCCCGCCCGCCGCAGATGGCCCGCGGTGAGGGACTTTTCCGGCGAAACGCCCTTGGTCAAATCCGAATAATCCAGGCTCTGCCAGGTACGCATCCCCGATGTATACGGCCTGTACGTTTTAATTCCCATACTTCCCCCTACCCTGCCTACACGCCTTCAAAAATGCCTATCTTCTCGCCCTTGGGAAGGCGGACGATCGCCTTTTTCCAGGTCGCGGTATACCCGCTGCGGTTCCGCAGCCTTTTCGGCTTGGGCGCAACCACCATAACCGTGCAGGAAATGGGGTGCACATTGAACAGGCGGCGCACCGCTTCTTTTATCTGTATTTTTGTGGCCGAAGGATCAACCTTAAACACATACTTCCCTTCTTCCCGCAGAGCGTTGGCCTTTTCGGAGAGCACCGGCTCGATAAGGACCTGTTCGTAGATCATTCAGCGGCCTCCTCTGCTTCTTCGCCCATGCCGTAAAATTCGTTTAATTTTCTGACCGCTCCTTCAAGGACGATAAGCCGGCGGCCGTAAAAAATATCGTGGGCCCGCAGGCGGTTATAGGACAGAAAGCTCAGCCAGGGGATATTGGCGCCCGCGCGCTTGATCATGGGGTCGTCATCCTTGAGGATGATCACGGTCCTCTGGCTGTCCCCGAAGTTCCTGAGCAGCCCCGCCAGCTCCCTGGTTTTTCCCGATTCCACGGAAAAATCCTCAACCACCGTGAAAATATCGCTTTGGACTTTCAAACTCAGTATCGTTTTCAGCGCCTGCCGTTTGGCCTTTTTCGGAATCCTGTAGGAAAAATCCCGGGGTTTCGGCCCGAACACCACGCCCCCGCCGACCATAAGGGGGGATTTTTTATCCCCCCGGCGGGCGCGGCCGGTGCCCTTTTGCTTATAGGGCTTGGCATTGGAACCGTGAACTTCGCCCCGGTCCTTAGTGCTGGCGGTGCCCAGCCGTTTATTGGCGAGCTCGTTATTGATGGCATACCAGATAAGGTCTTCGTTCACCGGAAGACCGAAAACGCTGTCATCCAGCTCTATGCTCCTAAGCTCCCGGCCGTCTTTGGAATACACTGTGCGATTCATCATTTCCCGCCTATTTTTTCACCGCGGCTCTAACCACTACGAGTCCCTTGTTGATGCCGGGGACCGCGCCGCGAACCATGATGAGCTTATTTTCAATATCAACCTTAACCACCCGCTGGCTTAGAACCGTGACCCGCTCCCGGCCCATGCGGCCCGGCAGCTTAGTGTTCTTAAAGGTGCGGCCCGGATAGGTCGACTGTCCGGTCGAGCCGGGTTCCCGGTGGAACTTGGAACCGTGGGTTTTCCGGCCTCCGCCGAAACCCCAGCGCTTCACAACGCCCTGGGTGCCCTTGCCCTTGGAAATTCCGGTAACGTCTACCCACCGGATTCCCTCAAACACCTCTATGCCCAGTTCGTCCCCGTCGGCAACTTCCTTTTCAAAGTCCCGAAATTCCATGAGGCGCTTTTTAGGCTTAACGCCCTCAGGAAACTGCCCGGCATAGGGTTTCGTTACCCTGTTCTGTTTCATGTCGTCAACACCGAGCAGCGCCGCGGAATAACCATCCTTTTCCTCGGTTTTACGGGCAATAACGGTGTTGGGATCAACCTTCAGCACCGTCACCGGCACCAGATTGCCCTCATCGTCAAAAACCTGCGTCATGCCCACTTTCTTGGCCATTAGCCCCAACATAACAAACTCCAACGCGGCGCGTTGCCGCAACGGCATTCTGCCGCGGACCGAAATTCCCGGACCCCAGCCCGTTCTTATTGCTTTATCTCAACGTCCACACCCGCGGGCAATTCCAATTTCATCAGGGAATCCATCACCTCCGCGGAAGGGCTTATAATATCGATCAGCCGCTTATGGGTACGCATTTCGAACTGCTCCCGGGATTTTTTGTTCACATGGGGAGAACGAAGCACCGTAACCTTGTTAATCCGGGTGGGAAGGGGGATGGGCCCTGTGACCTTGGCTCCCGCCTTCTGAACCGTCTGAACAATGGATTTCGCGCTCTGATCAATCAATTCCACATCGAAACCGCGTAATCGAACGCGAATTCGTTCCTTAGCCATTATTCCTCCGATGACCTGGACTTTATTCCCCGGTTTTGCCGGAAAATAAAGTCCGCAATCAACCATGCAACCGGTGTGCTATTCGATGACTTCCGTAACCTGCCCGGAGGCGACGGTCTTGCCGCCTTCGCGGATAGCGAACCGCAGCCCCTTCTCCATGGCGATGGGGTGAATCAGGTCGCCGCTAATTTCCGCGTTGTCCCCGGGCATAACCATTTCTTTTCCCTCAGGCAGGTTGACCGTGCCGGTAATATCAGTTGTGCGAAAGTAAAACTGTGGCCGGTAGCCGGAAAGGAAAGGCCGGTGGCGGCCGCCCTCTTCCTTGGAAAGGCAGTAGATTTGACCCTTGAACTTGCTGTGGGGGGTAATGCTGGCAGGCTTGGCTAAAACCTGGCCGCGCTCGACCTCTTTCTTGTCCACCCCGCGGAGCAGCGCGCCGACGTTATCGCCGGCCTGGGCATCCTCCAATAATTTGTTAAACATCTCGATTCCGGTGACGACGGTCTTCCGGGTGGGCCTGATGCCGACAATCTCAATGTCCTCGTTCAGCTTGAGCACGCCCAGTTCCACCTTGCCGGTTACCACGGTGCCGCGGCCGGGAATGGTGAACACATCTTCGATGGGCATGAGGAAGGGCTTGGCGTCTTCCCGGATCGGGTCGGGGAAGTAGGTGTCCATAGCTTCCAGGAGCTCGTCGATGCACTTGGTGGACTCCGGATCGTCGGGCTCGGTCATGGCCTTGAACGCGGAACCCTTGATGATGGGGATCTTGTCGCCGGGGAACCCGTTGACGGTAAGGACTTCCTTAACCTCCTCCTCAACCAGCTCGATCAGCTCCGGATCGTCGACCAGATCGACCTTGTTGAGGAACACGATCATGTTGGGGACGCCGACCTGGCGGGCCAGGATGATGTGTTCCCGGGTTTGGGGCATAACCGAATCCGGGGCGGAAACCACCAGGATGGCGCCGTCCATTTGCGCTGCCCCGGTTATCATGTTCTTAATATAGTCCGCGTGGCCGGGGCAATCGATGTGGGCATAGTGCCGCTTTTCGGACTGATACTCCAGGTGCCGGGTATTAATGGTAATACCCCGGGCTTTTTCCTCCGGCGCATTGTCGATTTCATCGTACTTCATGACCTTGTCGCCGTATTTCTTGCCGCAATGCATGGTAATAGCGGCGGAAAGCGTAGTCTTCCCGTGATCGACGTGGCCAATGGTCCCCACATTCATGTGAATTTTTGTTCTGTTGAATTTATCTTTCGCCATAATCCGTGTCCTCCTTACGTTTTGGGCACATAATTTCGTTCATTCACTCCCCCAAAGGGTCTGTAGTATACCTAAACACTCAAAAGAGCGCAACTCTCATATAACAGGGGATAGTTTAACGAAAAAATAGAAGGAGCAATCGGACGGGTATAGCGCCGTCTCGTTCCACCTATCTCATCTTAAACGACCCTCTCCTCATACACTGCGTTACGATGATCGGTTTGGAAAAAGAAAAAACCTCCGGGTTTTTTCTTCGAGACCCCGCGCCGTTCACCAAACCTTGCCTCCGATGGGCAACAGATCACTTCATGTCATTATCCCCTGTCACCTCCCCGGAAACCGCCCGGCGCGGTAATCGTGATCCGGCACACAGGGCCGGATCTTTATTTCAAAGAGCCATTCCGGGGCGAACCCCGAACCTTTTTAAAAATCCGCGGGACATTCCCCGCTACCATCTATAATGGGCAAAAGCCTTATTAGCTTCGGCCATCTTATGGGTATCCTCTTTTCGCTTAAACGCCGCGCCGGTGTTATTATAGGCATCCAGCAATTCCGCCGCAAGCCGCTCGTCCATGCCCCGGCCGGACCGGGCCCTGGCGGCATTGATGAGCCAGCGCATCCCCAGGGCTTCCCGCCGGGATTCCCGAATGTCAATCGGAACCTGGTAGGTCGCGCCGCCGACCCGCCGGGATTTAACTTCGATATTGGGCTTAACGTTATCTATGGCCTTCAAAAAAACATCCAGGGGCTCTTTGTCGGTCTTTGCCTGAAGCACATCCAGCGCCCCATGGACTATCCGCAGAGAAACCGAACGTTTTCCCTCCCACATCATACGATTCACAAACTTGGAAAGCGCCACGCTGTTGTACTTGGGATCCGGCAAAATGCCCCGATCCACGGACTTTTTTTTACGTCCCACGGATGCCTCCCCCCTACGCCTTGGGCCGCTTGGCGCCGTACTTTGAACGGCTGCGCTTGCGGTCTTCCACGCCGAGGGTATCCTTGGCGCCCCGGACAATGTGATAGCGGACCCCGGGAAGATCCTTGACCCGGCCGCCCCGGACCAGAACCACCGAGTGTTCCTGGAGGTTGTGGCCGATGCCGGGGATATAGGCTGTTACCTCCGTTCCGTGGGAAAGGCGCACACGGGCCACCTTCCGCAGGGCGGAATTCGGCTTTTTAGGGGTAACGGTCATAACGCGGGTGCAGACCCCGCGTTTCTGCGGACAGGACTGCAACGCCGGCGATTTCGTCTTGGAACCAACCTGCCGTCTGCCAAAACGAACCAACTGATTGATTGTGGGCATCTACAAAAAACTCCCTTAAATTCAAACGGCCTTCAACCGGAAAGCCTACTCTACAAAAAATACCAAAAAAGATCAAGCGGTCCTGAGGATTTTTCCTTGCCGCATACTAACCCATAATACAAAAGCGTCTTTAGCATACCAGGAACCAAAGAAAAATGCAAGGGGATTCAAGAAAATTTCGGCAAATTTCACATAATCGACAAACCCCTGAGGCTGTTCCAAAACTGAAGTTTTGGAACAGCCTCCCCTAGTCAAAGGTCCAGATGAAGCTGCTGGACAGGTAAGCCAGGCGGGCGGAGCGGGAAATAGTGTTGTAGGAGGCGCCGGCGGGGTTGGCGGGAATCCAGCCAAGAGCGTTGGCTAAGACGGTTTGGGTCCGCGATGCCTCCAGCCAGGTCTTTAGGCTCCCCAGCTTTTTCAGGTCCTGTTCCCTGCCAAAAGGTATGGCCCAGAGCATAGCCGCCTGTATGCCGAACTCATGCCAGTCCTCCGCGTCGGGATAGCGGTTGGCCTCCAGGCCGGCCGCCTCCAGCGGGGGCTGCCGCCGAATCCTGCTGAGGGGCGCGTAGATCCAGGCCGGGGAGGAGCGGTACAGCAGGGGCAACGCGTCCGGCCAGCCGTAGGTTTCCGCGCCCAATTGAAAGCGGTTGTTGTTCCAAAACAGCCCCTCCAGGGAGTCCTTCCACACCGCTTTGTCATCGGGGAAAACCCCGCTCCGCCGCTGCAAAAGCTGGGCGGTCCAGGCCCAGCGGGAATCCATGTCACGGCCGGGTATAATAAGAAGACCCTCCCCGCCTTCGGGGGAATCCACCCGCTCCCGGGAAACCGTGGGATCCTTATAGTCCCGGAACATCATCCAGGGGTCCAGCGCCAGGAGCAGCGCCCCCTCGTAGGAGCGGGAATCGGACAAGCCGGGGTACAGGACCAGGGTCCGATCAAGGGGGCCGCCGGCTTCCTCCTCCGTTTCGTCTTTCGTTTGCGCCCGTTCCAGGGGCCCCCGGGCGGTGATGATAAAGCCCCGCCGGTTCCGGGGCAAAGGCTGCCCTTCCTCAGGCGCGGTCACAACCCGGATACGCCGGGGCGGATCCGCCCTGCCGAGGATCGTTTCCCACTGTTCCCGGTACGCGGCGTCCACCAGCCACACCGT
>JAIROB010000134.1 GCA_031257695.1 Treponema sp.
CCCGGCGCCCCGCGGCCCGTAGACGGCCCGTTTCCTGGCGGGCCGTATTTTGATAAGCGCCTCCCAGTCCAGGGACCCGGCTTCCACCGCCATGAGCGCTTCCTCGGGGCTGGAATAAAGACGGCCGGTCCCCTTTGCGTTAGGCTTGATCCGGGTGAGGAAGTTGATCCCCAAAACCATGTCCTGGGAGGGGAACACGATGGTCTTGCCGTTGGCGGGGTTCAGAAGATTCCTGGCGCTGAGCATCAGGGTCCAGCACTCCATCTGAGCGGCCTGGGTCAGGGGCACGTGAACCGCCATCTGGTCCCCGTCGAAGTCCGCGTTAAAGGCGTGACAGACCAAGGGGTGGAGTTTGATCGCCTTGCCTTCAACCAGAACCGGCTCAAAGGCCTGGATGCCCAAACGGTGCAGGGTGGGAGCGCGGTTCAGCAACACCGGATGCTCCTTCACCACTTCGTCAAGAATGGCAAAAACCTCGGGAGTTTCGGCCTCCACCAGCATCTTGGCTTTTTTAATATTGTAAACCACGTCTTTGTCGACAAGTTTTTTCATGATAAAGGGCTTAAAGAGTTCCAGCGCCATTTTGGTGGGAAGCCCGCATTGCCACATTTTAAGATCCGGCCCCACGGTGATGACGCTGCGGCCCGAATAGTCCACCCGCTTGCCCAGCAGATTCTGCCGGAACCGGCCCTGCTTGCCCTTGAGCATATCGCTGATAGACTTGAGGGGCCGGTTGCTGGCGCCTTTGACTACCCGTTTTTTCTTGGAGTTGTCGAACAGGGCGTCCACCGCCTCCTGGAGCATCCGTTTCTCGTTGCGGATAATGATATCCGGGGCGTTCAGTGCCTGGAGCCGTTTGAGGCGGTTGTTCCGGTTGATCACCCGGCGGTAGAGGTCGTTGAGATCGCTGGTGGCAAAACGGCCTCCGTCAAGCTGGACCATGGGGCGCAATTCCGGGGGAATCACCGGGATAACATCCAGGATCATCCACTCGGGCTTGTTGTCGGAATTACGGAAATTCTCCACGATTTCGATGCGCTTTAGGAGGCGCTTGTCGCTCTTGGCGCCCTTTTCGATCATCTTTAACCGGAGGTCCGCGGCCATCTGATCCAGGTTGAGGGTTTCCAGCAGGGTCCGCACCGCTTCGGCGCCCATGCCTGCAGAGAAGCCCTGGCCGTAGCGGTCCTGGAACTCGTAATATTCATCCTCGGTTAGAAGCTGCATCCTCTTCAGGTCCGTGTCGCCCGGCTCGATGACCACGTATTTTTCGTAGTAGAGCACCGACCGCAACTAGGTCAGGGGGAGATCAAGCAAAAGGCCCATGCGGCTGGGCACCGAGCGGTAATACCAGATATGGGACACCGGAGCAGCCAGCTCAATATGGCCCATCCGTTCCCGGCGCACCTTGAAGTGGGTCACCTCCACGCCGCAGCGGTCGCAGATAACCCCCTTATACCGGATGGACTTGAACTTTCCGCAGTAACATTCCCACTCCTTGGTGGTGCCGAAGATCCGCTCGCAGAAAAGGCCGTCCTTCTCCGGCCTGAGTGTCCGGTAGTTGATGGTCTCCGGCTTTTTCACCTCGCCGTAGGACCAGGCCCGGATCATCTCCGGGCTGGCCAGTTTAATCTTAATCGAATCAAAATCCTGTATGTCCCGCATCTTTTCTCCTATTCAAAGCTCGGGGCCCCCCAAGGGGCATAAAATCCCCATATTACCGCTTATAATATAGTATATAGCATAAATCATCAACCATGCCAAGGGCGAAAACGGTTACAATTCCCCAAGGCAGAAAGCTGCGTAATGAGGCAAAGCCAGGACGGAAACCCGCGTTTCGTCCTGATCAACGACATTCCGGCCAAAATTTTTCTCCGAAAACCTGATGGCCAGGGCCGGCTTGTACTTCGATATAAACTGGCGGAGGCTTTTCGAGTGGGTTTTTACGCCCTTTTTGACTTCAATGCCGATAATATCCCTTCCCTTCTGTGCCACAAAGTCAATTTCCGCAAGATAGTCGCTGGTCCAGTAAAAAAGGGGGTAAGCGGCGGCGGTCAACGCCTGGGCAATATAGTTTTCCGTCACCGCTCCCATAAAGGTATTGCCCCCCCCGGACAGGATCGTCTGCTGTGCCAGAGCGGATTTCATCACCAAAAGCCCCACATCGCCCATATAGAGCTTGAAAGAGGAAAGATCCGCATAAACCGCTATGGGATTGATAGCCTGCTCTGTTTTCTGGCATTTAAGCGCCACCCCGGCCTGGGCAAGCCACTCAATGGACGGGCCAAACAGGGAAACACTGCCCCCCCGCTGCACCACCCGGTACTGAAACTTCCTGTTTTCCTTGGCAAGCTGGGCGGGAATGGCATTGAAACAGGCGCGGATCTTTACCGTCCCGGTTTTGCCGGCATATTTCGCCATATCCGCCACATAGTTGTCCAGTATATTGTTTTGGATCGCCGGGATCAGGGGCAGGGAAACGCCCCGGGCAAAGGCCTCCACACAGGCAGGCATCCCCCCGACGATAAGATAACAGCGGTATAATTCGACAGCCCGCAGATGCAGAGCCTCGGGCAGGGGGTTTAAGGAACGGAAACAGCGCCGGATCTCATCCGCCAGAGCTTCTTCGCCGCAGGCCCACAGAAATTCCTCAAAATCAAGGGGATAGAGGGTGAAGTTTTCAACCTTCCCCACGGGAAACGAATAGGTCTCCCGGTTGACCGCCACACCCAAAAGGCTCCCCGCCGCGGCCACATGATACTCAGGAGCCTGTTCGCAGAAATATTTCAGGGAGGTCAGCGCCCGCTCGCAGGATTGAATCTCATCCAGGATGACAAGGGTTTCGCCGGGTCGTATGGCCGAGCGGACCGTGGTTTCCAGAAAGCGGATGATCCGGTCCGGGCTTATGTCGGCGGAAAAATACTCTGCCACCGAAAGGTTGGTTTCCAGGTTGACATACACGGTATTCCCGAAATGCCGCTCCCCGAATTCATTGAGAATATAGGTTTTCCCGGTTTGCCGGGCGCCGAACAACAGCAGGGGCATACGCCGCTCCCTCTG
>JAIROB010000213.1 GCA_031257695.1 Treponema sp.
CTCCGGGAACAGCTCATCCTCCAGGGGCTCTTCAAGCCCGCCGTTCTCCTCCTCTCCTTCGTCGTCTTCTTCCGTGTCAACATAGGAGCCCTCCACGCCGCCGGCAAAGGCCCAGGTTCTGCTCCGGACATCGGCGGAAAAGCCCCGGCCGGAAAAAACCGTGCCGTCGGAGCGCTGAATGTCCACTGTGTGCTCGTCGCTGCCGGCGAGGATGCGTTTTTCGTCCTCCCAGGAAAGCCGGTCCGTTTCTATGGTGATATCCTCGGAATCCACAGCAATAATGATGCTCCGTTCCAGTTGGATGTTTCCCGAATCAAGATTCACCAGGCCGCTTCCCGCGCTGCCCGTGGCGTTGACTTCGTTGCCGTGGTCATAAAACTGTTCAAAGGAAAAGTTTTGCAGCTCCATGGTCTGCCGGGTTTCATAGCGCTCCGCCTGCTGGGCCCTGAACCGCACCACCGGGTCTCCGTCCCGTATCCGGACATACTCCACATTCTCCATCACAATATCCGCCTGGTCGTCGTTTTCCGAGACGGCGTCCCCGTAGTCAAAGGTGCAGCGTCCAAACACAAAAACCGCCAGGCAGAACGCTAAAAATAGTTTTCCTGTTTTGTGTTTCATCGGCGGCTTCCTAACGCTCCTTTGCCTGCTTTGCCGCGGCGACAAAGTCCCTGAACAGGGGGCTTGCGGCGGTGGGCTTGGACTTGAACTCCGGGTGAAACTGGACGCCCAGGCCCCAGGGGTGGTCCGGCCACTCCACCGCTTCCACCAGACTCTTGTCCTCGGTAAAGCCCGTGAGGCGCAGCCCGGAGTCGATCATTTCTTTGCGGTAGATGTTGGCAAACTCGTAACGGTGCCGGTGCCGCTCGGAGACGATCTTCGTCTTATAGGCTTCAAAAAACTTCGAGTCCGGCTCGGGCATGGATTTCCATTCCCCCAGCCGCATGGTGCCTCCGTAGTTTTTCACATCCACCTGATCCTCCAAAAGGCTCACCACCGCCCGTTTGGTGTCCTGGTTGAATTCCGTGGAATCCGCGTCTTCCCAGCCCAGGACATTCCGCGCCCAGTCTATCACCATGACCTGCATCCCCAGGCAAATGCCGAAAAAGGGAAGTTTACGGGTCCGGGCCCAGGCCGCGGCCTTTACCATGCCGTCTATGCCCCGCTGGCCGAAGCCGCCGGGAACCAAAACGCCGTCCACCCCCCCGCCCTCCGCGGCCGCTCCCAGGATCGTGTCCGGGTCCGCGGTTTCCTCCAGCCGGGAGGAGTCGATTTTGACCAGCTCCACCTCGACAGCGCTTTCCAGGCCGGCGTGGAACAGCGCCTCAAACACCGATTTATAGGAATCGTGGAGGTCCATGTACTTGCCCACAATGCCTATCCGCACGGTCCCCTGCCGGGCTTTAAGCCGCTCCATCATGGCGCTCCAGGGCTTGAGGTTGGCGTGACGGCTCTCCACTCCCAGCTTCTTCAGCGCCACCTGATCCAGTTTCTGATCGTAAAAAATAAGGGGCACCTCATAAATTGTCGTGGCCACATTATAGGAAGTAAATACGGCTTCGATTTCCACGTTGGTAAAAAGGGCGATCTTCCGGCGGGTAGCCTCGTCCAGGGGCACCGGAGCGCGGCAGATCAGCATATCCGGCTGAATCCCCTGTTCCTGCATCGCCTTTACCGAGTGTTGGGTGGGCTTGGTCTTGAGCTCCCCCTCCCCGACTTCGGGGATCAGGGTCAGGTGCGCCAAAAGAACATTGTCCCGGCCCAGTTCATGAACAAGCTGCCGGGCCGATTCCAGAAAAGGAATGGACTCAATATCCCCCACGGTGCCGCCAATCTCCACAATCACCACATCGGTGTCCGTGTCTTCCCTGGAAACCGCCAGGATCCGGCTCTTTATTTCATCGGTGATATGAGGAATGACCTGAACGCAGCGCCCCAGGTAACGGCCCTCCCGCTCCTTGCGGATAACCGCCTCGTAGATCTGGCCGGTGGTAATGGAATTGGTCCGGGAAAGGGGCCCCGAGGTAAAACGGGCGTAGTTTCCCAGGTCCAGGTCCGTTTCGCCCCCGTCGTCGGTCACGTAGACCTCCCCGTGCTGGTAGGGGCTCATGGTCCCGGCGTCCACGTTGATATAGGGATCGCACTTGACCATACGTACGTTCAGCCCCCGGCTCTCCAGCAAAGCCCCCAGCGATGAAGCGGCGACTCCCTTGCCCAGGCTTGAACACACCCCCCCTGTAACAAAAATATACTTGTTCATGTAAAACTATTATTCCGAAGCGCCCCCGTTTAGTCAATTGCGGGACAGGGTAAATGCTGCGTCCCCGCTAACCCAACCGGGTCCATGGGGGGAGGGGGGCAGGCATTATTCGTGTAAAGGTTCCCAAAAAGAGCGCCGATACTAAAGGCACCGGGGATAAAACCTCAAACAAAGACGGTGCGCAAGGGGCTCAATGCCCTACGTCCAGGCGCATCGTCTTTTTTTTATGCATCCGGCGAAAGTATCCGCAGGTGATACGCCGCGGCCTCCGCCAGGGAACGGTAGAGTTTCACGGACAGATCCAGGTACTGCCCGTAGGGATCGGCCCCGGGGTTTGCGGGGGAGGCTTCCAACTCCGCCAGGGGGGGGAAGAGAAAGCCCGCCACGTCCTTGACTTCGCTTTCCATGATGAGGCGGTTCACGTCGTCCAGGCGCTTGAGGACCCGGTCCCGGTCCGTTTGCCCCGCCCGGGGATCCGCGGCCGCGGCAAGACCGGCGGATTCGGCGGCCAGCGCCCGCAGGCTTTCCAGACCCCGCAGCAGGGCCCCGGACGCGGAACGATGCCGGCTTAAACGCTCCGCCCGCGCCGCGGGGGCATTGAAGTCCCGGTCTATGCCGGAGAACGCCTCGGCCAGCAGCGCCCTTATTTCGGCGCGGCGGGGGGGCAGGGCGAGGAGTTCCTCCGCCGGGCAGGGGGGGAAGCGGTCCATGGCGAGGCCCTCCGGGGAAAGGCTGTGGCAGCGCAGCGCCGGGTAGAGGCGCGCCTGGTTTTCAAACCAGCTTGCGTAGAGGGACAGGCGCCGGTCGGTGAGGACCTGGCCGCCCCGCGCCGAGGGGGCGCGGAAGGGGAGGCCGTCCCGGAGGGCGCGGACGGACAGGGTTTCCGCGGGCAGGAAACGCCGGGATTCCCAGTGGGCGCGGGTCTCAAAGAGCGCGCCGCGGAAGTGGGTTTTCAGGCCCGGAAAGGACAGGTCAAGGCCGGCGATCCACAGGTCGCCGCCCGCGGGGAGCAGCGAGCGGGCGAAGTCCCAGGCGGTGGTGGCCACGGAGCCCCCGGCGCCCAGGCTGCCCTTGGGGTCGATCCGCTCCTCGATGAAGCGGCCCAGGGGGAAGAGGGACGCGCAGAGGAAGGCCCGGGCAAAGGGTTCCCGCAGCGCCGAGGGCCAGACCGCGGATTCCGCGATGAGGCAGGTGTTGGGAGCGGGCACGCGGTCCAGGTGGCGGGCGTTCCAGTACTGGGGGTCCACCGCCACGGTAAAATCCGGGTCCACCCCGCGTTCCAAAAGGAGCCGCTGGGAGGTGTCCACCGCCACTACCAGCGCCCGTTGCGCCAGGTCCGGCAGGAGGGGGGCGACGCTGTCCAGGGAAGGGCCCGCCGCCGCCAGAAGCACGGGGAAGGGCAGGGGGGAGAGCCGGGCGAAAAGTTCCGAGACCCCGGGCAGATCCCGGATGGCCCCCCGGTTCGCCGCCAGGTTGCGGACCCAGCGTTTCCCGAAGCGCCGGAGGGTGGCCGTGTTCACGTCCTCCCGGACGGACCACCCGCGTATGCGCTGCTCCAAAGCGGCGTACCACTCCGGGTCCAGGCTCATCAGGGCCCGGTTACGGATCAGGGCGCATTTGCCCCCGCCCCGGGGCCCTTCCTCCGCAAGCCGGAGCGCGGCGATAACGGCTTCCGGCGCGTCGCCGATCACAAACAGCGCCCTGTTCCGTGTGAGAAAGGCGCCCAGGTCCCGGGTTTCCAGCGCGGTTTTCAGTATCGCCGGGTGACGCTCCACCACCACCAGAGGGCGGTCCGGCGCGGCCGCGGCAAGGGCTTCCGCCGCGTAGCCCAGGCCGAACCCCAGGATGACCGCCGGGCCGTCCTCCCCGGCGGTTTCCGCCAGCCGCCGGGCTTCCCGAACCGGGTCTCTGGGGGAATGGACGTGGACCCCCCGCAGGGTCAGGGTCGGATCGCCGGACTGCGCGGCTTCGACACGCAGGGATTCCCCCGCCGGATCCTCCGGGGCCTCCCGCAGGATCTTCTCCGCCAATCCGGGGTAGCGGTCGGCGAGGATACGGAAATTGGTTTCTCCGGCCTTATTCGAGCTCAAGAAGGATAACCGTGTTTTCGTCCAGGGGGCTTCCCGGCGGCGGGTTTTGCCGGCGGACCCAGCCGTTGCCGGAAATTTCCACCTGAATATCATCCCGGAGGAGCAGGGGGAAGAGTTCCCGTTTGGAATAGCCGCTGAAGTTGGGGACCACGGAGCCCACCACGGGGCTGAGGGGCGGGGGCAGGCTTATGGCGCCGGGGTGGCTTACCTGGGGGTTTCGCCCCCGGGGTATGCCCAGGTAGTCCACCAGCGCCTCCGCGGCCTCCCGGATGGGCGGAGCCGCGATACGGCCCCCCAGGTAGGATTCGCCCATGGGCTTGATGATCGCCAGGTACAGGATCAGCGAGGGAGATTCCGCGGGCAGCAGGGCGATACAACTGGCTATGTACTCCGTCTTGGAATAGGCCCTGGTTTGGGGGTCGATGACCTGGGCGGTGCCGGTTTTTACCGCCAGGGACAGGTCCCGGATATTGGCCCGCCAGCCGGTGCCTATGTCCGAGGTCACGTCCGCCATGTAGGAGCGCATGGCCCGGGCGGTTTCCGGTTTCAGGACCCGCCGCCCCGGCCCCGGTTCAAAGGCCCGGATGGTTTCGCCCCGGGGCGACACGATCCGGGACACGATCCGGGGGGGGACCAGGAACCCGTCGTTGGCCACCGCGCTGGCGGCCTGGACCATCTGCAGGGCGGAAACGGAAATTTCCTGGCCCATGGAGATGGTCGGCTTGGTCCGGGCCGACCAGCGGTCCGGGGGGATAAGGTAGCCCACGGTTTCCCCGGGATTCCCCGCGCCGGTCCGGGCGCCGAAACCGTAGTTCTGGAGCAGATCGTAGAAGGCGTCCGCCCCAAGCTGATCCGCGGCATACGCGGCCCCGGCGTTGCAGGACTTGATGATAATGTCCCGGATCGTCACCCTGCCGTGGGCGCCGAGGCAGGTGATAACTTCCCTGGTCCCCCGGCTGGTAATCCGCTCGTAGTGGCCGTCGCAGAAAAAAACGGAGCCGCTGTCGACCGCTCCCGAGTCCATCAGCGCCGAAAGGGAAAATACCTTGAACACCGATCCCGGCTCGTAGGCCCAGATCGCGGGGCGGTCCATCCGGGAAAGTTCGTCCGAGGAGTTGATGTCGTTGGGATCGAAGTCCGGGAGGGAAGCGGAGCCCAGTATGTCCCCGGTACGGGGGTCCATGGCAATGAACATCACCGCCTCCGCCCGGCTTTCCAGGCGGGTCCGCTCGCCGATTTCTTCCAGAATATGCTGCACGTTGGAGTCTATGGTTAAAAAAACCTGGTTGCCCGAACCTCCCCTGGCCCTGGCGGACGCGGGGGCAAGCTCCGACTCCAGGGCGTATTCTATCCCCCCCAGGCCGTTGTTGCCGTCGCTCCCCACAAAGCCGACGATCTGGCTTGCCAGCCGTTTTTCCGGGTAGATGCGGCCCACAATCGCCTCAACATCGACCCCCCGCAGACGCCCTTCGGCCAGGAGGTTCTCAACCTCCCGGACCGTGGAGTGTTCCACCTGTTTTTTCAGATACACAAAGTCCGCGGCGGAGGATTCGATCCGCTCCCGAATCGCCTCCTCGGGCATTTCCAGGATAGGGGCCAGATCCTTGACCAGTATGTCCATGTTGACAATATCCGGGCGCCACACGGAGATATTGCCCAGCCGGGTCTGGATAGCGAGGATGCGGCCGTTCCGGTCCAGGATGGGCCCCCGCTCCACAAAGGGCTTTGCAGAAACGGTGTTTTCCTGATCCGCGGGGCTCAGCATAAGCGCCGCGTAGCGTACCAGCGCCCCCAGGCTCAGCAGGGCGAAGGCGGCGAGAAAAATAGGAAGCCTTTTTTTCTGTTCTTCCTCTATAGTGGGCTTTGTTTTCTTGTTGTCCAGTTTTTTCATTTAATGCCCAATACCCGAGCCCCCGAAACCCTGTCGGTTTCGGAACAGGCTCACCTTTCCTAGTATGCGATCCACCGGAACAGGACCGTAAAACCGGGAATCGTAGGATTCACGGTTATTGTCCCCCAGGGCAAAAAACGTGTCCTCCCCGTCCCAGACGCCGCAGCGTTTTACCGCCATGTCCCCCACGGGGGTAAGGAACACCACCACATCCCCGGCCTTGGGTTTGGACCAGCGGAGGAGGTAGCCCTTGGCTCCCGGCGGACGGAACCCGTAGGCGAGCCGGAGGACAAGCAAAACGGATCCGCTTTGTATGGCCGGCGTCATGGAGGGCCCTTCGGCAACCATGAAGTCAAACAAAAAAAATTTCATCAGCAGGGCGGCGACACAGCCCCATAGAACGGCCTTTCCGGGCCGTTCTAGTATCGCGGAGGGGCATCCGGGCCCGCGCCGGTTCTGGCGTTTATTGCCGGGCGCTTCCATAGCACAGGAAAGTATAATACTTCATTTTAATAATGTCGATAAACCAGTATGCAGTACTTTTCAATAGAACAGCATGTCCGGCGCCGCAGGAATCGCCCCCTGATTCCCGCTCTGCAATTCAAAGGCCCGGCGGCTAGAAGAAGTCCGGGGCAAAACTCCTTTAGCTACATCGACGGGATTAAGCAGCATCCCGCCCCGGTCAAACGATTCAGAAAACAGCCGCTCCTCTCCGGGTTTTTTAAGGCAAAGAGACGCGCCCCGGACGCCGCGGCTTCGGGAATTGCCGCTTCGGGAACCGCGGCCCCGGAACAGGGGGCTTCGGAAACCGCGGCCAAAAAAAAGCCCCTTTTTACGCGCCCGGTTTGGATGCGAAACCCCTTCTGGGCTTCCCCCGCCCCGGCCTGCGCTCTTGGGGGCATCGCCCTGGCATCCGCCCTCATCCTGGGGATGCAGAACGCCCCGGTCATGGCCCTGCCGCCGGGGGAAGACACCTCCATACGGACCAGCCTCGCCTCCTACGCGGGGATAAGCGGCGCCCCCCTTTCGGTCTCCGGCGAAAACACCGCCGTCATGCCCCTGGATCTGATGGAAACCTTCCGCTGGGAAACCTATACAGTCCGGCCCGGGGATTCGGTGTCCAGGATCGCCGCGGAACGTTCGGTTTCCATGGACGCAATCATCGCGTCCAACGGTATCGCCAACGCCCGGCGCCTCCGGGAAGGCGAAACCATCCGCATCCCCAATATGGACGGCATTCCCTACACCGTCAAACGGGGGGACAGCCTTTCAAAAATTTCCGCGGCCATGGAAACTCCCGTGGAGGCCATTCTGGACGCGAACAATATGGACAGCGACACCATCACCGTGGGGATGTCCCTGTTTATTCCGGGAGCCAGGATGCGCGCCGAGGATCTGAAACTCGCTCTGGGGGAACTCCTCAGCTATCCTGTCAGGGGCAGGCTGAGTTCTTCCTACGGCTGGCGCAACGATCCTATCAGCGGGGCCAGGCGCTTCCACGCGGCGCTGGATTTGGCGGCAAACACCGGAACCCCGGTCAAGGCGTCCATGGACGGCAAGGTCTCCACGGTGGGATTGAATTCGGTGTACGGCAAGTACATCATCCTTTCCCATGACGGCGGCTTCCAAACCCTCTATGCCCACCTGAACACCGTGGCTGTGGCCCAGGGCGCGTATGCAAGCCGGGGATCGAAAATCGGGGAAGTGGGATCCACCGGCTACAGCACCGGCCCCCACCTCCATTTTGCGGTATACAAAAACGGAAAACCCGTAAACCCGCTTGAATATCTCCATTGAAGGGCATATAATGAAAGTGATCTCTGACAATAAAAAAAGCGCACCAAAAAATCAAAAGGTGTTTTGTGCTGAACCCGGGGGGTTGTATGCGTAAGCTCGTATTCATTTTGCTGGCATTCATAGCGGCGGCCGCTTTCATCCGGGCTTACGACAACGATAACGGAATCGCCCCGTCGCGGCCATTGGCCGTCAACAGTGAAATTGTCAACTGAGGCGGTTTCAAACCCGGCAACGGGCCCTTACGGCAGCTTTTCTTTCGGCGGCGGTCCGCCTTCGGTTTTCTACGCGCCGGTGATCGGAACATGAAACCTTCCTGTTTCCTTATAATTGCCTGTCTGTTCCTCCTTCCGGGCCCCGCCTCCTCCCAGGATGGAGATGAGGAATGGGCATACGACTGGTCCCTGGTTGAACCCGATGAGGAAGGCGCGGAAACCCAATACGTGGAAACCCCGGAATTCCTCACCTATTCCGACGCCCCCGGATCCGAAGACGCCCAGGCGGCGGGTTTTTCCGGCCCGCCCCGGAGCTTCCGCGGCATCTTTTTAGGCATGGGCCTGGAGGAGCTCAAGGAAGCTATCCGCGGGGACGGGATATACAACTTTCGGGAAGACCGGGATGTTTCGTTCCTGCCCTCCGACCGGGAACAGACCCTGGTGGAAACCCAGGGCTTCTCGTTTGTCCGCCGGGCTTTTTTTCAGCTCCGCTACGGGGAGGTTTTTATCATGTCCTTTACCCTGGACACGTCCCTGGTGGATCACTATTCGGTGTTTACCGCGTTTCTGAACCGCTACGGGGAGCCCAGCTCGCTGAACCCCCAGGAAGCGGTGTGGGAGACCGACACGACCCGGGTGTCCATTGAACGGCCCCTGACGGTAAAGTACATCGACAAATACAACTTCGATATGTTCAAACAGTCCCCGGAAGAGATCCTGGTGGGCCCCTCCGCGGACGGCGCCCGGGAGCTGCTGAACCGCAACGAATTCCTGGAGGGGTTTTAAGTGCGGGGGAGCGCCGGCCTCTTCGCGGCGCTGCTGTTCCTGGTCCCCGTCTGGAGCTGCGCGGCCCGCGGCGAAAAGCCCCAGGGACGGCTGGAAACAACAGAATTAGCGCTGCTGCGGAAAGACGGGACCCCCGCCGCGGTCCTGGCGGAGATCGCCCGTTCCGAAGAAGAGCGCCGCCGGGGCCTTATGGGCCGGAAATCCCTGGCGGACGGGGAGGGGATGATCTTTGTGTTTGAAACGGACCGCATCCTTTCCTTTTGGATGAAGGACACCCTCATTCCCCTGTCCATCGCCTACATAGCCTATGACGGCCGCATCCTGGAAATTCACGATATGGAAGCCCAAAGCCTCAGCCCGGTCCGGTCCGCCCGGTCCGCCCGCTACGCCCTGGAAGTTCCTCAGGGCTGGTTTGCCCGAGCGGGAATCGAACCTGGCGACAGGATCCAGCGCCTCCCGGACAAGTAGGGATTGCCGCGTTATCCTAGCAGTTTGTTGCGCTTCGCGCATAAATCGTATAAAAATTCACGAAAGTGAATTTTTATACCGCTCAAACTGCATAAAGACGCCGGATAATCGGGATTTTTTGCATAAAAATGCAAAAAATCCACAAGCGCTACAGGCTCCTAGAGTTCCCTGATGCTGCCGTCGTCCGTGTCTGATTCTGAAAACCCCTTCGATTTTGGGGAGCGCTTTTTGGGGGCGGCCTTGGCGCGGGGCTCCGGCGCCTCCATGAAACCGGCGGACGCGGCGCCGCTCAGGTTGATGGAGCCCGCGGAAACGCTGCTGAACAGATCCCTCTCCGCTGGGGACGGACGGTCGGAGGGAAGCGCGGCGTCCTGGAAGGTTTTGGACACTCCCTGGAGGAATTCGTTTATTGCCGCGGACATTGCGTCCAGGGTAACGCGCTTCCGCTTGATCGAGGTGACGTCCACCTCCAGCGCCAGCCCAGGCTGCAACTGGTAGGGGTTGATTTGGTACGTAAAGCGCCTGTATTCCTGTTCCAGGAAGTTGAGATGCTTCTCCAGGGAGCGCCGTTCCGCGGGGTATTCAAATTCGCCGTACAGATCCTTGACCATTTCCTTCATCAATTCCAGGCGGGCGCCGATCCGCTCCTTTTCCCAGGCGTAGGTGCGGTTCAACTTTTCCGCCTCGGTTTCGCCGGCTTTAACAAAACTAAGGCCGTCCCAGGGCTTTTCCAGGTCTTCGTAGAGGGGGCCGCCGTTTTTCCCCTTGAGCCTGCGGATCCGGTCCTTTGTTTTTAAGGAAAGGTCCTTAAAGTCGCTCACCTTGAAGGGGGATTTGCTGTCCTCGTAGATCACGTGGAGTATGTCGGCCACGTGGAGGATTTCGGTCTCGAAACTCCGCATCTGCGTATCGTAGGCCCTGCGTTCCTCCTGGAGCTGGGCGCCGTCGTAGTAGCGCAGCCGTATCCGGTAATGCTCGTCCGGCAGATCCTCCTCGTCGTCGTATTCGCGGATAAGCGCTTCCCGGGAATTTTTGTAGTTCTCCATATACTGAAACCCCAGGCGGGCGTTGTCCAGGGCCGCGGTCAGGGAATTAACGATGGTGTTAAAGCCCCGGTCGCGGATCTGTTCATTGTCCAGGATCTTTTTCAGGTTTTCCCGTATGCCCAGTTGATCGTATTCGGAAGGGTCGATCTCGGCCCTGGTGTCCTTGAGGAGGTCCAGAATCCCGGCGGCAATCAGGGAATAGGGGTTATTTTCAGCCTGGCCGCTGTCCGCGAGTTCCCCCGCCTTTTCCAGTTTGCTGATGAGGATCTCCGCGTCGGAAAATTCCTCCAGCCCTTCGTCCAGCCGCTCATCCCGCAGTTTTTCTACTTCCCGGTCTATGGTCTCGATAATGTTTTTGGACAAGAGCTCCTTGACCAGGTATTCCATCGTCACCTGGTAGTGGAATACGGGGCTGATCAGCTCCGTTTCATGCACGTTGACGCAGAGTTTCAGATCCGTCACGGTCTTCGGCTTCTTCGGATTGTCCCGGAACGCGCACTTGACCACCCTGTAAGCGTTGTCGGCCCGGATAAACGCGCCGGATTCGGTGTTTTGCCGCAGGAGCTTGTTGGTCCGGTGTTCCAACTCGTTAATGCCCCGCTGGATATGCCCCTGGAAATGGCCGTACATGGCGGACAGGGACTTTTCCGCCAGCGCCAGGGGAGAGGATCGGGAGAGGGCCTGGATATTCCGGTTGAAATAACCGAAGAGTTTTTCTTTCAGATTCCCGCTCAGGTCAAGGCTTTCCACAATTTCCCTGGGCAATGTGGCGCTGATGTGGTGGATAACCCTTTCTGTTTCTTCCTCCATGAGGCGGTTTATCCCCCTCTGCGGCGTTTCGCCGCTGCCGTCAATAGCCATTCCCGTGACTCCTTCCAATCGAATTAGAATACATTCATCCGCAGCCCCCAGGAGATGCGGAATTTAAAACGCTCCGCGCCGGTTACGTCCGTGGTGGTAAACCAGAGTATGGGCTCCATGTAGAAAGCGTAGGAACTGAAGTACTTAAACTGCGGGAAGGTAAGCCGGGCCAATTCCCATTGCGCCAACACCGCCCCCAGGAATTGGGACTCGTTGCCCGATCCTTCCATGGAGAAGTAGGAGAAGTTGGCCCCCAGCGCCCAGGTCATGGAGAAATTTTCCCAGTCCGGCCCGAAGACATAGCGGAAGGGGAGGTTGTAGATATTGGCCACCAG
>JAIROB010000234.1 GCA_031257695.1 Treponema sp.
TGTTCGGGGGCGATGTTCTTTTGCCAGGGCGTGGAAATTTGGAGGCTATAGGAACGTAAAAGGGATTTTATTTTGCTCATTGAAGCGCCCCATGGAACGCCCCGAGGTTTTTATTTGGAAAGGTAATTTCATAAATATCTTCGATGTGCTTAAAGGAAAGCCAGCCGAAACGGGACGCCGATTCCGCCAGGTCAACAACCCGCTCAAGCTCACAGTCGAGGAGTTTTGCAAATTCGCAGGTGAGGAGATTTTCTCCCCGGAATCCTGAGAGATAGCCCAGAAACAGCGCATAGGCGGCGCTTCCGGCGGTGGGAGCTGCTTTGGAACGGGTTTTATTGAGTTTACCTTTGAGGTAGCCAACCTGGGCGAAGCTGGAAAGGATATTTTGGGCGGAAGATCGCAAGGTGGCTTTACTGAAAGTATCGGGCCGGAGTTCGTCCAGAAGTTCACTTACATATTCTACCGTCAGCGGAGAGCCTTCGGACTTTTCCAGTATTGCCCCGGCCACGCCCTGGATGAGCCTGTCCCTGGAATAGAGGCAGAGTAAGGCGAGAAGCGGCTGAGCGCTTTTGTCCTGAGCCCAAAGCCAGCGGAGGGCTCTAAAAAGCAGGGTATCCGAATCAAGGGCGTACATATTGACCAGGTGGGAGGCGCTCTTTTTGCGGCTTATGCCTGAGGCTTTTCCAAGACAATTATCTTCGATAATTGCTTTGAGGTAATCGGACTTTTGGGCGCCTGGGTCAGAAACCGCGTCAAAAAGCGCCGATAACTCCTTTAGCATCATGGTTCGGGCGTTATGGGAACTTTGACCGCTGAATTTAAAACCATAAACTGATAGATTGAGGTTATTTTCCAGCTTCGTCCCCCTGAAGTCATTATTTCTATTTTGTTGTTTTACCCAATTCTTCATTTATTATTTTATCATATTTCTTATTTTCTTCTTCCAATAATTTTACCGCGCCATTTTGTTTTTCAATCTCCAATTCCATTATTTCTTTTTGTAATTCAAGCTCTCTTAATTTGTTTTTCTGTGTCTGTTGTTTATATGACAAAGTAATTGCCACAATGGGGATAGATAACGCAACAAAGGGTATCAAGATCCCTATATATTCCAACCCCATGTCATAAATCTCCCTGTTTTTTATGATATGTTTATTTTTTGATATTGTCAATCTGTGTTTAAACAGCCGCTTCAACCGGCCAGATCGTTTTGCCGCGATCCTTCCAGCACAGCCTCCGTCCAGGTTTCGGACGGGCGGATCGGGATGCCGCTCGCAACACCCAGGGCTCTGTCTATGTCCTTCACGATGTCCATATCGATTTCCCGCTTCTTCGCCATGTCAAACAAAATTGCCATAGCAGCCCCATGATCCCGGGCGGGGTGGTAGGGCCGCTCCTCCCGCACCGCCTGGTATATGTCAAGGCAGGCCATGAGGCGGGAGTTAAAGTCCAGATCCGCCGCCTTTTTCCCAAAGGGGTATCCCGAACCGTTCAGCTTTTCATGGTGGTTGGAGGCCCAATCCCGGATCCGTTCAAAGCCCTGTATGCCCTCCAGGAGTTTGTAGGTATGATACACGTGCCCCTTGATGATGTCGAATTCACGGGCATCCAGTTTGCCCGGCTTTTCCAGGATCTCCGTGGGGACCGCCAGTTTGCCTATGTCGTGGAGGCTGGCCGCCAGAAACAGCTCCGCCAGACGGCTCTGATCGTATTCGTAGTAGGTTCCCATGATCCAGGCTTTTTCGGCGATCCCCGTCGAGTGGCGGCGGGTAAAAGGCGATTTATAGTCGATGACACGGCTCGCCAATTCCCCCAGGTTTAGTATCAACCGATTGTCCATGTCCACAGTCCAGGGGGGAATCAACTTTTCCACCGTGTCCACGATTCGGTGGTCGGCCAGGGAAAGGAGCATGGTTTGGTCCAGCGCCGTAAGCAGGGCTTCCGCTGCAAAGGGGGTGTAGATTTCCCCTGCATTGGCGGCTATGCGCCGCCGGAGCTCGCTCAGATCCTCCGCCTGTACCCGTTGCAGGTGGTAAGTCACATCGATGGAGTCCGCAATGGCGATAAGCTCTGCCCCCAGGGGAAATTCTCCGTTTTTTTTCCCAAAGGGTCCGGATCCGTCCGCCCGTTCATGGTGGTAGAGGACAAAACCGCTTACATCGGTTTTTAAGAGCAGGCTGTCTACGTTGCGCTGGCCCAATTCGCAGTGCCGCCTCAGGTTGGACATCCGTTCATGATGGCCCTCTCTTTCGGACAAAATATATTCCGTCAGGGCGCTGTCGTGAAACAGGGCGCAGGTGATCAAGCCGCTAATATCCTCGTCGCTGAATCCAAGATTCCGTCCCATGGCGGAGCAAAGCACGGCGATGCGTTTCCCGTGGTGCGTGCTGGCCCCCAGCAGTTCCCCCTCCACTATATCCAACGCCGCCGCGATGGCTCCAATTAACATATCTATTCTTATTTTCATACTTGCTCAAGTATAGTCATTAAAAGAGAAAAAAGCGATACATCCCGGTTTTTTCAAACGGGCACATGACGTTTGCCCCGGTTCCGGGGTTCCCGCATTGCGAAAATCCCCAATATCCTGTAGGTTTACCCTATGGTATCCATTGCCTTTACCGGAGGAGGCACCGGCGGGCATATATATCCGGGCCTGGCCGTGGCCGCGGCGCTGAAAGAACGGTTTCCCTGCCGGATCTTTTGGCTGGGATCCGCCGCAGGCATGGATCGCGTCCTGGTCGAGGGCGGCGGGCTGGAATTTTTCGGCGTCCCCTCGGGGAAGCTTCGGCGTTATGTTTCCCCGCGGAACCTTTCGGACCTGTTTAAGGTTGGGGCGGGTTTTTTTGCGGCAAGGCGTATCTTAAAGCGGGAAAAGCCCGCTCTGCTCTTTTCCAAGGGCGGCTTTGTCAGCGTTCCCCCCTGCGCGGCCGCGGCTTCCCTGGGTATCCCAGTGTTCACCCACGAGTCGGACTACAGCCCCGGACTTGCCACCCGGATCAACACCCGGTTTGCCTCGCGGATCTTTACCGCCTGCGAAGACACCGCGGGTTTCTTCGCCCCGGCCCTGCGGGACAGGATCAGCCTGGTGGGGAACCCCGTGCGTTCCGCGTTCCGCAACGCCGATGCCGCCGCGGGGCGCCGGTTTCTGGGGCTCCCCCCGGAGGCGCGGATACTGCTGGTCCTGGGGGGCAGCCAGGGAGCGCGGGAGGTCAACGAGCTGGTCCGGGAAACCCTGGGAACGCTTACCCGGCATTACACCGTGGTTCATCAGACCGGCCCCAACCAGGGCTGGGATCTGAAAGCCTCGGAGCGGTACCGGCCCTACGCCTATATCGGGGAGGAGATGCCCCAGGCGCTGGCCGCCGCGGAGCTGGTCCTGGGCCGCAGCGGCGCCGGCACGGTCTGGGAAGCCGCGGCCGCGGGGAAGCCCATGGCGCTTATCCCCCTGCGGGGGTCCGGCACCAGGGGGGACCAGGTGGAAAACGCCGCTTTTTTCGAGAGGGCCGGCGCGGCCGTGGTCATAGGCGGCGGGAACCAGGGGGAAAGGGCGGCGGCTGTGGCGGAGATCGTCCGGGAGCTGGCGGAAAACGCCGAAAAACGGAACGCCATGGCCGCGGCTTCGGCAGCCCTGGGAAAACTCGACGGGGCGGAACTAATAGCCCGCGCCATACGCGCCGAAATCACAGGAGAGGCATGAGCATGGCTGTTATCGACATTGTTTTTTTTGCGCTGATTGTTATTTTAATTATCCGCTGCGGCCTGCGGGGGCTCATTAAAGAGGTCATGTCCGTGGCTTCGGTGACGCTGGGCTTATTGGCCGCGGTTTCCTTTTACAGGCAGGGCGCGGCGTTTGTGCGCACCAAGATACTGGCGGACGTGGCTGTGCTGCCGGAGCTGATCGCCTTTGTGTCCCTTCTGGCTATTGTCTTTTTTGTGGTAAAGATCCTGGAGCATATCATCCAGGATATTATTGCCCGGATTCATGTGGGAGGGCTGGATCATGCCCTGGGGCTTGTGTTCGGCCTGCTTGAGGGGCTCATTCTGGTAAGGCTGATCCTGTTTGTCCTCGACATTCAGCCCCTCTTTAACGCAGAAACGCTGTTGGAACACAGTATTATTGTGAAATTTCTTGACCCCCTGATGGGGGGATTGAAACTGCCGCCAGCAGGGACGGGAAAGGATGTTTGAAAACGTGCTGGGCCAGGGCGTTCTGCGCCAGCTTGTGTCGGACATAAGCGGAGAGAGGCTTGCCCCTTCAATGTTGTTTTTCGGGCCCGACGCTTCGGGGAAGGGCAGCGCCGCTCTGGAGCTGGGGCGCGTTCTCTCCTGCGAAAATCCCGCCGCTCCCTGGAACTGTTCGTGCCCGGCCTGCGCCCGCCACCGCCGCCTGATACATCCTGACCTGCTCCTGCTGGGGCCACGCAGTTTTTCTGCGGAGATTGCCGCGTCCGCCGCGGCGTTTCTGCGGGATCCCGTGGCCCAGGCGACCCGGTTCCTCTTTGTCCGCTCGGTTCGCAGGCTTCTGGCCCGTTTTTCCCCGGTTCTTTGGGAAAACGATCCGAAAATCGGCAAGTTGAATCCCCTGATTGAAACCCTGGAAGAGGGCTTGGATTCCCTGGAAGCCGGCGCCGCCGGGGATGCCCGGGGAACAGCGGAGGGGATCCTTAAAAGCAGTTTTAAGCTGGAGGCCGAAGGCGTGGGGGATCTGCTCCCGGTGGATCAGATACGCCGGGCGGCCTGGTGGAGCCGTCTGGCGCCGC
>JAIROB010000022.1 GCA_031257695.1 Treponema sp.
ATCCTCCTGGGAAGGGACGGGGATGCCTATCCTGATCTGCCCCCCGGAACAAGGGTGGTTTCCCGGCCCGCCTGGACCCAAAAAACGCTCCTCCACGCCCTGTCGGAACTGTCCGCGGGTTATGACCTGAGCTACTTCGCCTGGGCGGACTGCCCCCTGCTGGACCCTGCCCTGGCCGGACGCGTCGCGGAGCGGCACCTGCGCTACGCCGCGGAGTATTCCTACGCGGATGGCTGGCCCTACGGCTTTGCGCCGGAACTCCTCGCCCCGGGAACCGCGGGCATCCTCGCAGCGATACTAGGGGATGAGGACGGGCCGGTGGAGCGGGACTGCCTTTTTTCGGTTTTGCAAAAGGACATTAACGCCTTTGACATAGAAACGGAGATTTCCCCGGCGGACCTGCGCTCCCACCGGCTCAATTTGGCGGCAGATTCCCGGCGCAACCTGCTTCTCCTCGCCCGGCTGATGGAAGCGGGGCTTGCGGAGGCCGCGGACGCTGAAGGGATCATCGCCGGGCGCCCCGAATTGCTGCGGACCCTGCCGGCGTTCTATGCGGTCCAGGCAGCCGGGCCCTGTCCCCAGGCATGTTCATTCTGCCCCTACCCCAAATTCGGCGCCGGATCCGAAGGGGTGACGGCGCGGAAGGATTTCCTCGATCCGGGCCGGTTCGCCGAGCTTCTCGACGGGATCGGGGAATTTTCCGGCGACGGGGTGGTGGATCTGTCCCTGTGGGGGGAGCTTTCCCTGCATCCGCAAAGGGCCGCGCTTATCGCCGCCATCCTTGAGCGGCCCGGCCTTTCGGCGGTGATAGAAACTTCGGGGCTGGGCTGGAACAGGGCGGAGCTTGAAGCGCTGGCGGATGCGGCCTCCCGGTCTGCGCCGCGAAAAAACCGCATGGCAAGCCTGTCCTGGATTGTGTCCCTGGACGCGGCGGAGGGCGGGCGGTACCGGGAAATCCGGGGCTTGGGCTTTGCCGAGGCGGTGGAGTGTGCCCAAACCCTGACGCGCCTCTTTCCCGCCGACGCCTATGTCCAGGCGGTGCGGGTCAAAGGCGCGGAGGATGACATTGAACAGTTTTACCGTTCATGGAAGGACGCGGGGGCGAATATCATCATCCAGAAGTACGATGATTTCTGCGGCGCGCTTCCCAAATTACAGGCCGCGGACCTTTCCCCTGTGCGGCGCCAGCCCTGCTGGCATCTTATGCGGGATATGTCCATCCTGATAGATGGCAGCGTTCCTGTGTGCCGGGAGCTTTCCGCGGGCGCGGAAATGCTGGGCAACGCGTTCACAGAGAATCTTTCTACAATCTGGGACCGGGGGGCGCCGCTCTACCGGGAGCATTGCGGCAATCGTTACAGGAGTCCCTGCGCGGAGTGCGATGAATACTATACCTACAATTTTTAATGAAACCATGCCCTCCTATACAGCCGTGGGCGGATTGGAGCGGAGCAACGCCGCCGGTGTTTCCGCCATACTCCTCAACCGGGGGGGGCGTTACCCCCGGCGCACCCTCTTTACGGAACTGGAAAAAGCGGGTTTTGATTGTGTGGTTTCCCTGGAGGGCCCCCAGGATCGCTACGATCTGGAGGATCTCCGTGACCGCTTTCCCTTTGTCAGGTTCATCATATTCAAGGAAAGCGCGGGTTTTGGCGAGCAGATCAACCTGGCGGTTTCCGAAATTGAAAGCCCCCTCTTTTTTGTGCTCTGGAACGATCTCCGAATCCTCCACGGCGCGGACGCCTCAAAGATCTCCGCCTGGTTTTTGACCGGCAGCGGGGCCAGGCGTTTCTGCACCGTGCCGGTGATACAGACCCTTCGTCTGGAAACCTTGCCCACCCTTACCGCCCCGGCGCTGTACCGCCCGCGGCTGCCCTGGAAATCCCGGGACGCGGTTAAGTCCCTGCGTTTCCCCCCCCTGAAAGAAGCCCAGCCCTCCCTGTATCCCTATGACGGGGTCGGCCTCTATGACCGGGATCGCTTTATCCGCCTGGGCGGGTTTGACCGCGACATACGGAACCCCTACTGGCAGCTTATGGACCTGGGGTTCCGCGCCTACCTCTGGGGGGAGGAGATCCGCTGCACCCAGTTGATCCGCCTGACCTATGACGGGGAGCCTTCCCCGGAGGATACCACCGCGGACGCCGGGTACCGCCGCTTTTACCTTCGCAACCTCGCGCCGGTGTTACGCAAAGGAGCGGCCCATGTTCCCCTGCGGCTCTTTTCTTCCTTTTATTTCAGAACCGGCGGCGGCCCCCTGGCGGCCTGGGAAGAATTCAAGGAAAACCGCAAATGGGTAAGCGATAACGCCCTCAGGTTCAAACAGGACGCCAGAAACCTCGCCACGCTCTGGAAACAGGAGGGGGATTCCCGCGGGTCCCCGGAAGGGGTCGGCGGGCCATGACCGCCCTGATACTCCAGGGGCGCCTTGATTCCACCAGGCTTCCCCAGAAGGCCCTGCTCCCTCTGGGTGAAAAGCCCATGATCCTCCGGGCGATGGAGGCCCTCGGAACGGTCGCCGCGGACCTCCACATCCTGGCCTGTCCCGAAGACTGCCTGGAGGCGTTTGAGCCCCTGGCCGCGTCCGCCGGGTTCGTCCTGGCGGTGGGGCCTAAGGAAGACGTGCTGGGCCGCTACTGTGTCGCCATCCGCCGGTACCAGCCGGAGTGGGTGATTCGGGCCACCGCGGACAATCCCTTCGTGTTTGCCGACGCCGCCTCGGCGCTGCTGCAGGAGGGGCGCTCCCTTGGGGCGGACTATTCCGGCTATAGCTCCCTGCCCTACGGCGCCGGGGTGGAGGTGGTGAGCAGCGCTGCGCTGCTGCGGGCCGGGGCGGAGGCTGTCCTCGAACCGGAGCGGGAACACGTCTGTCCCTACCTGTACGGCCACGGCGAATTGTTTCTCCTCCACCGCCCCCTGGCGCCCCGCCCGTGGCGCCGCCCGGAGATCCGCCTGACCGTGGACACCCCGGAGGACTACGGCCGCGCCCGGCTGCTGTACGACGCGCTTTCCCGGTTTCCGCGGGAAACCCGCTTTTCCGGCGAAGGGATCATTTCCGTGTATGACGGACTGTTTCCCCCCGGCAATAAAGCAGGCGGTCCCGGAGCGGGACGGTGAGGTCCCCCCGCTTCCTGCTTGTTCCGGCCGCGGGGAAGGGGAGGGGAGGGGGCCACCTGGCTCGCTCTGCCTTTCTGGCGCGTTCCCTCAGGGCCGCGGGCCGGGAGGCGTTCCTCTTTGTGCCCGAGGGGACGCGGGAATTTCCCGGCGAAAGCCCGGATCCTTCCTGGATCCTCCCCTCGGATCCGCGGCAGGAGGGCGTCACTGACAGGGATTGGGACTTTGTTGTGCTGGACAGGCTGCAAACCTCCCCGGAAGAAGCCGCTTCCTGGTCCGCCCTCGCGCCCCTGATCGGCATTGACGAAGGGGGCCCCTGCAGAAACAGCTTCGAGTTCCTCGTCGATCTCTTGCCCGCTCCCCGGAAGGGCCCTTCCGATTCCCCCAACAGGGGCGATCCCTCCCTGCTTCCCCTGCCGCTCAGGCGCCGGCCCTCCTTTGAGGGGACGGGCAAGCCCCCGCGGGTCCTCGTCAGCTTTGGCGCTGAGGACGCTGCCGGGCTGGGAAGCCGGGTGGCCGGGGCTCTGGAAAAAGCCGCCGGCGAGGGGGCCCTGGATCTGACCGTAGTCAGGTCCGGCTGCCTTATCCCCAAACTCCGGGAGCGCCTGGCGGACTACGATGTATTGATCACCCATTTCGGCCTCGCCGCGTTTGAGGCGCTCCACGCCCGCGTGCCGGTTCTCCTGGTTTCCCCCACCCGCTGCCACGAAACCCTGGCCCGCAACGCGGGTTTTCTGTCCCTGGGCACAGGCACCGCCGCCGCGGACCGGGCCGCCCGCCTGGCCTCCGGCCCGGCCTTCCTCCCCTCCCTGGCCGGGCGCTGCCGGGACCTCGCCGCCCGCCACAACCTGGAAGCCCCCCCCCGGCAAACCCTGGGGGAGCTCCTGGCCGGGTTTTCCCCCCCGGCCCTCCGGGAATGTCCCGGCTGCGGCGCCCCCTTCCCCGCGGCCCCCGGCAGGGGCGGAACCCTGGCCCGCTTCCCCGAAGGGACCTACCGGCGCTGCGGCGGCTGCGGGCTCATCAGCCAGATCAGAACCAGCCCCCCCGCTGTGGGCTACGGAACCGATTATTTCTTTGATTCCTATAAAAAGCAGTACGGCAAAACCTATCTGGAAGATTTTCCCAACCTGGTTGCAGCCGGGAAAAAACGCCTCGCGGCGCTGGGGCGCGTCCTCAGGGGCGAAACCGGGCGGATCCTGGACATAGGCTGCGCGTACGGCCCCTTTTTGAGCGCCGCCCGGGAGCAGGGCTTTGAGCCCCTGGGCATAGACCCCGCGGCCGACGCGATCCGCTATGTGCGGGAGGAGCTGGGCATAGAGGCCCATGCGGGGTTTTTCCCGGATCCTTCCCTGCCCGCCCCGCCGGGATCCTTCAAGGCCGTCACCCTCTGGTATGTGATAGAGCATTTCGAAGAGCTCTCCCCGGTCCTGGGGGAAATCAACCGACTCCTGGAGCCCCGGGGGGCGCTGGCCTTTTCGACACCCTCCTTTACGGGAATCTCCGGCAGAAAATCTCTGAGGGCCTTTCTGGAAAACAGCCCCCAGGATCATTACACCCTCTGGAGCCCCGCGCTGTGTCGGCGCCTCCTCGCCCGCTATGGCTTCAGGGTAAAAAAAATCCGGGTAAGCGGCCACCACCCGGAGCGTTTTCCCCTGGGAAACCGGTTTGGAAGGGGAGGGCTCCTCCGGGGCCTTTTTCTGGTAATCAGCCGCGTGTTCCGCCTGGGGGACACCTTTGAATGTTACGCGATAAAAACGAGGTCCCTATGACGAAGGAGTTTAACGGCGAGCGCATCCTAATCCTGGGCGCCGGCATCATGCAGGGCCCGGCCATTGCCATTGCCCGGTCCATGGGCCTTTATACAGTGGCGGTGGACGGGGACCCCAAAGCCCCGGAGGCCCCCAACGCGGACCGGTTTGAGCGCGTCGACCTCAAGGACAAGGAGGGGATCGAAGCGCTGGGCAGGGAACTGCAGTCCCGGGGCGGCCTGAGCGGCGTTATGACCGCGGGCACCGATTTTTCGGCCAGCGTTGCCTGGGTTGCGGAAAAGCTGGGCCTCCCCGGCATCCCCTACGAGGCGGCGCTCAACGCCTCCGACAAGGACCGGATGCGCCGCTGTTTCGCCGCGGCCGCGGTCCCCTCACCGGGCTTTGCCGTCTTCGCCGCGGGCGCCGCGGCACAGGCCCTCCCCTTTGCCTTTCCCGCGGTGGTAAAGCCCGTGGACAACATGGGCGCCCGGGGCTGCCGCCGAGTCGACTCCCCCCGGGAACTCGCCCCGGCGCTGGAGGACGCTCTGCGCTTTTCCCGGTCCGGCAGGGTCATAGTGGAGGAGTATATGGAAGGCCCGGAATTTTCTGTGGACGCCATCGTGTACAAAGGGGACATACAGGTCTGCGGCTTTGCGGATCGCCACATCCGCTTCCCCCCCTACTTCATCGAAACGGGCCACACCATGCCCAGCGCGCTGGGGGAGGCCGAAACCCGTTCGCTGCTTGAGGCATTTTTCGCCGGGATCCGCGCCCTGGGCATCGCGTCAGGCTGCGGCGCGGCCAAGGGGGACCTCAAGCTCACCCCCAAAGGCCCGATGATAGGGGAAATCGCCGCCCGCCTTTCCGGGGGCTATATGTCCGGCTGGACCTACCCCTACGCGTCCGGGGTGGAAGTCACCCGCGGGGCCATACTCGCCGCGCTGGGCCGCTCCTGGACCCCCCGCCCAAGCCGGAACTGGACCAGCGCCGAGCGGGCCTTCATCTCCATCCCCGGAGCGATCCGATCCGTCCACGGTATTGAACAGGCCCGCTCGACCCCCCTCGTCAAAAACGTGTTCCTCCGGGTCGGGGAGGGCAGCGCGGTCCGCTTCCCGGAAAACAACGTCGCCAAATGCGGCAACGTCATCAGCGCCGCCCCGGACCGCGCCGCCGCGACGGAAGCCGCGGAACAGGCCGCCCGGTCCATACTGATCCGCCTTGAGACCCGCCACAGAGACACCGAAGCGTTCCTGGAATCCGCGGCAGCGCCCTTCCCCCCCGACGCGTACCCGCTCCCGCCTGAGCTGCGCCTTCTCCTGGACCGCCTCCCGGAAGAAAGCCCGGAATTGCCCAGAGGAGGGGGGCAAAACGTAGAATGTTTTGCCCCCTCTTGCGTGGCAAAACATTCTACGTTTTGCCGTAGTCCGCGCCGACCAAAGGGAGGAAAAGGCGCCAAGGATGGCGTCGTCAGCGGACAAAGGCAGTCCGGAGGTCCGAAGCAGGATGCTGAGGACGGCAGGGCGCCTCCCCCCCCGCTCCAGCCCTGCGGGGGTGGGCTGCCCCCCGCGGCGGGGGCGGGGCCCGCGACGGGCCCCCCCGCGGCGGGGGGGGGGGGGCCGGGGGGGGGCGGGGCGCCCCCGCGCGG
>JAIROB010000056.1 GCA_031257695.1 Treponema sp.
CTTCCCCCCGCGGTAATGATGATGTCGTCCTTTCCTATACATTCCCGCACTGCTGCTATCGCCCCGGTCTGGGTTATAACGCCCCCGGTCAACTCCACAAATTCCGGCGCCGTGCGGGGATCCCGGTGTTTGACCAGCGGCTCGAAACCCTCGCCGTACCGGTACGCGGAAAGTTTTGCCATCTCCGCGGCCCAGGCTTTTTTCGCGTCCCTAATTTCGTTTTTGTACGCCGCCGCGTACCCCGCCGTGCGGAGCTTCCCGGCCAGCGCGGCGATGGTTGCCTTTGCGTCCCCCACGGCCTTTATTGCGTCCATCTTGCCGGCATGGTAGCGGTTGTTGTTTATAGCGACAAACTTGACCGCGGGATTTCGGAAGGCCGTTTTCGAGGAGGTGGCAAAGTCGCCCAGACGGGAGCCCACCGCGATAACCAGGTCGGCGTGTTCGGCGATGTTGTTTGCCGCCAGGGTTCCGGTCACGCCTATGCCCCCGAGACAGAGGGGGTGGCCGGACTTGCAGGCGCTCTTGCCCGCCTGGGTCTCGCCGAAGGGTATGCCGAATTCCGCGCAGAAGTTCTCCAGGGTTTCGCCGGCCTCGGAGTATTTTACGCCCCCCCCGACGATCACCAGGGGATGCTTCGCCCCGGCGATTGCCGCCGCGACTTCCTCCAGTTCCTCCTCAACCGCCACGGGCCGGGCGATGCGGTGGACCCGCTTCCGGAAAAAGTAGTCGGGGTATTCGTAGCTTTCCCCCTCCGTGTCCTGGGAAAGGGCGATACACACCGCGCCGGTTTCCGCCGGGTCGGTGAGGACCCGCATCGCGTTGATCAGCGCGGTCATCAACTGTTCGGGCCGGATGATCCGGTCCCAGTACTTGCACACCGGCTTGAACGCGTCGTTGGTGGTGACGGCCAGGCTGCCGCTTACCTCAAGCTGCTGCAACACCGGATCGGGCTGCCGGGTGGCAAAGGTATCCGCGGGCAGCAGCAGCAGGGGGATGTTGTTCACCGTGGCGGTGGCCGCCGCGGTCACCATGTTCGCCGCCCCAGGCCCCACCGATGAAGCGCAGGGGATGATCTTCCGGCGGTTCAGATGCTTGGCAAAGGCCGTCGCCACGTGGCACATTCCCTGCTCGTTGCGGCCCTGAAAAATCTTGAGGCCCCCGGGATTCTCGTCCAGCGCCTGTCCCAGCCCCAGGGCGATGCCGTGCCCGAAGATGGTAAAAATACCCTCGACAAACTTGTTTTCCACGCCGTCAAAGGAAACGTACTGGTTGTCCAGGAACTTTACCAGCGCCTGGGCTACGGTTAGGTTTATTGTGCTCATCCTGTTCTGATCTTCCTCCTATAACCGGGCCTTAATTTCTTCTATAGAAACGGGCCGTTTTTCTTTAAGGGATGTAAGCGCCGCCAAAGCCGCGTACATAGTTGCCAGGCCGTCCTCGCCGCTCACGGCGACGGGCCTGTCGTTGAGGACCGCGTCGGCAAACCCTGCCATCTCGTCCACAAAGGCCTGCTTGTACCGTTCCAGGAAGAAGTACAGGGGCTTTTCAGCGGTCTCGCCTTTTTCCGTGAGCAGCAGCGCCGTGTTGGGCTTGTCGTTTTCGGCCCGGGCCGAGCCCCTGGAGCCGAAAACCTCCACCCGCTGGTCGTAGCCGTAGGCCGCTTTCCGGGAATTGTCGATTACCCCGAAGGCGCCGTTGGCGAATCGCAGGGTAACCACCGCGGTGTCCACCTCCCCGGCTTCGCCTATCGCCGGGTCGACCAGAACCGCTCCGGCGGCGTACACCTCGACAATTTCGCTGCCCGCCTGGAACCGGGCCATGTCGAAGTCGTGGATCATCATGTCCATAAAAAGGCCCCCGGAGACCTTCACATAGTCGATGGAAGGCGGCGCGGGGTCCCGGGAGGTGATCCTGACCAGGTGGATCTCGCCCAGTTCACCGGCCCTGGCGTATTCCCGTATCCGGGCAAAGTTGTGGTCAAACCGGCGGTTAAACCCGATCTGGAGCTTGACCCCCGCCTTTTTGACCGCGTCCAGCGCGACGCGGACCTTTCCAACCGTGAGGTCTATGGGCTTTTCGCAAAAGATATGCTTCCCCGCCCTGGCCGCGGCGATGGTCAGGTCCGCGTGGGCGCCGGTGGAGCTGCACACCGCCACCGCCCTGATCTCAGGATCCTTCAACAGATCCCCGGGGTCCTTTGAAACGATCCGGGCGCCCAGCCCCCTGGCCCAGGCTTCCTGTTCGGGGGAGAGCATGATGTCCGCCAGGCCCTCGAACTTTGCCTGGGGTATAAAGCGGGCGATGTTGTCTATGTGGATCTTCCCTATCCGCCCGGCTCCTATAATTCCTAGTTTCAATCTCTCGGCCATGCCGGCTTCTCCTTATGCTACGACCCAATATATGAAAACGTTATTAATTATGGTAAATACTAAAGCCGCGGCGTGGGTTTGTAAAGCCTTTTTTGAAAAATAGCGGAAAAATAGCAGAACTATCCTGAAGGGATCCTGGTCTGTTAATTTATTGTATTATAATGAATTAGAAAATATGTCCGTGTCCGGTCCCTGGAGGAGCTTTTTTTTAGGCCGGAGCGGCGGGGGATATTCCGGCCTTTTACCGCGGGATTTTCAGGGCTTAAAACATTGTAAAGTCCTTGAAAAACGGTGAATTCCAGGGCCATAATGCTTATTTTTGCCTTTTTTATAAAAGAAAACGTTTTTATTTTTATATCGTAAGAAAGAACAAGAATTCATAAAATAATCAAAATTCGGTTTGCAAAAAAGTTTTAGTAATTTTATAATTCATTATTATATAAAGAATTATAAAATATTCTCCAAAAAGTGATTTTTATTGACAAACAGAGGAAGTCCTATAATACTGAACATGAAAACGTTATTAAAATTCAAGGAGGATTTTATGAAAAAGACACTGGGCGTTTTGCTCGTCCTTGTCGCGGCGGCCTCGGGGCTTTTCCTTGCCGGATGCCGGAAAAATGAGGCCGGGGGATCGGGGAAAACGCTTGTCGCGTTCGCCCGCAGCGAGTCAAATGACACCTGGCTCTCCTACCTGCACGACGCGTTTGCCGCGGAATTTGCCGGCAGGCCGGAGTACGAAATCCTGTGGTCCGACGGGCAGAACGACGTTACCCGGCAGCAGGACAACGTCAACGCGGCTATCTCCCAGGGGGCAAAGGCTATCGTGGTCGTTCCCATAGACACCAGCTCGGTCAGCCCCATCATCAGGGCGGCGCGGGAGGCGGGGATCCCCCTGGTGTTTGTGAACCGGAATCCCTTTGTCAGCTCCCCTCCGCCCGAGGGCGTTTACTACTGCGGATCGGACTCGGTCGTCGCGGGCCGCCAGCAGATGGAGTACCTGGGCGGCTTGATGGGCGGCTCCGGGGAAATCGCCATCCTCATGGGGCAGCTCAACCATGAGGCGGCGCAGGACAGGACCCGGGGGGTTAGGGAAATTATAACGGAAAAATACCCCGCCATCAGGGTCGTGGCGGAACAGACCGGCAACTGGATGCGGAACGAAGGGGTCAATGTTGTTGAAAACTGGCTCACCGCGTATCCCAACCTCAAAGCCATCGCTGCCAACAACGATGAAATGGCCATGGGAGCGCTGGTGGCGGTCGAAAGCGCGGGCAGGCAGGGCATCTTAATAGCCGGCACGGACGGAAACCCCGACGCGGTTCAGGCTATCAAGAACGGCAAACTGTCCTGTTCGGTATTCCAGAACGCGAAGGGCCAGGGTGCCGGGGCCGCGGAGTACGTGATCCGCGCCCTGGAGGGCGAAGCGATGGAGAGCATCAAGTGGGTGCCCTACGAGCTGATCACCGCGAAAAACGCGGACGACTACCTTTGATAAAGGCGTTTTTGACCGGCGGCAAACGCCGAAACTGTTTGCCGCCGGTTTTTTTACAGTAAAACGAGGCTGGCGTATGGCGGACAGTGAATATATCCTAGAGATGAAAAATATTGTTAAAACCTTTCCGGGGGTCAGGGCCCTGCGCGGGGTTGATCTTAAGGTGCGCCGGGGGGAGATTCACGCCATCATGGGCGAGAACGGGGCGGGCAAGTCAACCCTGATGAAGTGCATCATCGGCCTGCACTCCCCCACAAGCGGTCAGATCATCTTTGACGGAAAAGAGATGGGCCGCTACTCCCCGGCGGAGGCGCTCAAGATGGGCATCTCCATGATCTACCAGGAGCTTAACCCTGTGCTGCACCGGCCCATCATGGAAAATCTCTGGCTGGGCCGCGAGCCAAGGACAAAACTTGGCTTTGTGGATCACAAAAAAATGGCGGAGATGACCAGCAGGGTTCTGGAGGAGATCTACATGATGGACGATCCCAGGACCCCCATGTCGGAATTGACGGTCGCGAAGATACAGATGTGCGAAATCGGCAAGGCTGTTTCGTATAACTCAAAGCTGATCCTGATGGACGAGCCGACCTCGGCCCTGACAAACCGCGAGGTTGAACAGCTCTTTATCATCATGCGAAAGCTCAAAGAAAGGGGCGCCAGCATGATCTACATTTCCCACAAACTTGAGGAGGTGTACAAAATTGCGGACACCATCAGCGTCTACCGCGACGGAGAGTATGTGGGGACCGGAACGCCGGATGAATTGAAAGTAGACAAGCTCATCAATATGATGGTGGGGCGGGATGTGAAGGATCAGTTCCCCAAAATCCCCTGCCCCATAGGGGAGGTTAAACTTGAGGTGCAAAACCTTTCCCATAAAAAATATTTCAAAGACGTTTCGTTTACGGTTCGCCGGGGCGAGATACTCGGCGTCGCGGGCCTTATCGGATCGGGCCGCAGCGAGGTAATAGAAACCATTTTCGGGGTGCGGCAGAAAAGCGGCGGCAGGATCCTTGTGGACGGCAGGGAAGTTGTTATCCGCAGCGTGGAGGACGCGAAAAAGGCCGGTATGGCTTTTATCACCGAGGACCGCCGCAATTCGGGCATTTTTCCCATGCTGGACATACAGCTCAACATGATCATAGGCAATATTCCCCTTTTTTTAAACAAAGCCGGTTTGATCAGCGAAAGGCGCATGCGCACAACCTGCGACGAATACGTGCGGAAGGTGCAGATAAAAACCCCGGGGCTTGGGCAGCTTATCCAGAACCTTTCCGGGGGGAACCAGCAGAAGGTGCTGGTGGCGCGCTGGCTTATAACCAACCCTGATATTCTTCTGTTTGACGAACCGACCCGGGGCATTGATGTTCTTACCAAAGCGGAGATTCACAGGCTTATTACCAGCCTCGCGGGGGAGGGCAAATCAATTATCATGATCTCCTCGGAACTGCCGGAAGTGATGGGCATGAGCGACCGCATCATGATCATGCGCCAGGGAAGGGTCACCGGCATAATCGACAACAGGCCGGATTTAACCCAGGAAGAATTGATGGCCTACGCCACCAATACTGTGGATGATTACAAAAAACATCAAACAGGAGTCCATAATGACTATTAACATCAGGCGTATTACCCAGAGGTACGGCATACTTTTTATTCTGATTGCGATGTGCCTTGTGTTTGCCATTCTGTCGCCGGCCTTTTTGAGCTTCTCCAATGTGCTGAACATTCTGAATCAGACCGCCATTTGGGGCATCATGGCCCTGGGTATGACCTTTGTCATTATCGCCAAGGGCATAGATCTTTCGGTCGGTTCCGTGCTTGCCTTTTCCGGGCTTGTCGCCGCGAGCCTCGCGCAGATGCCGGCGCAGATGAAGCTGTACCAAAACCTGCCGGAACTGCCGGTTGTCATTCCCGTGCTTGCGGGGCTCTTTGTGGGCGCCCTCTGCGGCGCTATAAACGGATCCCTTATCGCCTTTACCAAAATCCCGGCCTTTATCGCCACCCTGGGCATGACCACCGTGGCCCGGGGTTTCGCCCTTATCTATTCCAACGCGCGGCCGGTGAGCAATTTGACCCCCGCGATGAATTTTATCGGGGGCAGGGCCTTCGGCGTCATACCCATACCGATTTTGATTTATCTTTTTATATTCCTCCTGAGCTACATTCTGTTGAACAAAACGCGGTTTGGCAAAAACACCTTCGCCATAGGCGGCAACATCACCGCGGCGGAGGTCTCCGGCGTTAATGTGCCCAAAAACCTGGTGATGATCTACGCGTACTGCGGCCTCCTCGCGGGCATTGCGGCCATCGTGTTTGCCGGGCGGGTGGGCAGCGTCCACCCCGGCGCGGCGGAGGGCTACGAATTGACGGCAATCGCCGCCACTACCATAGGCGGGACATCCCATTCGGGCGGCATCGGCACCATAGGCGGGGCCTTAACCGGAGCGCTGATACTGTCGGTGATGCGTAACGGCATGACCCTGCTGGGGTTTTCGCCCTACAGCCAAAAAATACTGGAAGGGATCATCATTGTCGGCGCGGTCATTCTTGATATGCGGAAGAACGCGCGAAAAGGGTAGCAGCGTATAGGGCAAACAAGCTCATGGAGGTTTGTATGGAAAAAGTGCGCATCGGTTCTGTCGGGCTGGGCCGTTTGGGTTTGCGGCACGCGGAAAATATTGCAGGGAAAATTCAGAACGCCGAACTCGCCGCGCTCTGCGA
>JAIROB010000090.1 GCA_031257695.1 Treponema sp.
AGGGCGCCGCGGCAATGGACAGGGGGATGATCACCGCGGTGGGCCCTATGCTGGTGCCGATGATGAACCGCGACAGGGGGATCAGCAGGATCATCAGTATGATAAACGGAAGGGAACGGAAGAGGTTCACGATCCGGGACAGCATATTGTACAACAGGGGCCGGGGGGCGAGCCCCGCGGGAGAGGCATAGTAGAGGAAAACCCCCAGGGGAAAGCCCAGGATGCAGGCGAAGACCGCGGAAAAGAGGGTCATGTAGATGGTGTCCGCGGTGGCCCGGGGCAGCAGGGCGAGGAGGGCCAAAAACTTATCCCTGTCCATGGATCAGCTCCCTTGCCGCCGGGGTTTGCGGGGCCTCAAACACCGCCCGGACCGCGCCGGTTTCTATGATCCGCCCCCGGTCCATAACCGCCACATCCCGGCACACCGCCCGGATAACCTCCATCTGGTGGGTTATCAGCGCCACCGTAATCCCCAGCTTGCCGTGGAGATCCCGTATCAGGGCGAGGATGGACCGGGTGGTTTGCGGGTCCAGGGAACTCGTCGCCTCGTCGCAGAACAGTATCTCGGGCTTTGCCGCCAGGGCCCGGGCAATGGCAACCCGCTGTTTCTGCCCCCCGGAAAGCTCCCGGATCCGCGCCTTGCGCCTGTCCCGGATGTCCACCAGCTCCAAAAGCTCGTCCACCCGTTCATGGATCTGCTTTTTCCGCATCCCCGCAATTTCCAGGGGGTAGGCGATATTCCCCGCCACATTCCGGGAACTCAAGAGGTTAAAATTCTGAAAAATCATGCCCATCCTCCGCCGCCTCCGCAAAAGCTCCATCCCCTGGAGGGTGTCAACCCGTTCGCCGCCGTAAAACACCGCGCTGCCGTCCGGCCTCTCCAAAAGGCTCATCACCCTGAGCAGGGTCGATTTCCCCGCGCCGCTCCTGCCGATGATACCGAATATGCTCCCCCGGGGTATATGGAGGTCAACCTTGTCCACCGCGGTCAGGCCCGCGTAGCGTTTCGACACTTCCTTAAGCACAATCATGGGCGCTCCGTTGCTGCATAGGGAAACCGTACCGTAAAACCCGCCGGAATTCAACACACCCTGGGGTATCCATATATCATATAAATTCTATAGGAATACACGTATATTGTCAAGAGGCGACGGGCAGGAACGCCGGTTATTTGCTATTTGCAGCGAATTCTACTATACTTTGAATTATAGGAGACTAACATGAGTAAAATTGTTCTTATCGGGGCCAACCACGCGGGAACCGCGGCGGCCAACACCATTCTGGACAACTATCCGGGAAACGAGCTGGTAATTTTCGACAGCAACGACAACATCAGTTACCTGGGCTGCGGAACCGCTCTTTACATAGGCGGCCAGATTGAGGATACCGCGGGGCTGTTCTATTCTTCCCGGGACAAACTGACCGCAAAAAAGGCGGTGGTCCACATGGAAACCGGGGTTACCCGCATCGACTTTGACGGAAAAAAGGTCTATGCGGCGGACAAGAAGGGCAAAGAGATCGTCGAAAGCTACGACCGGCTAATCATCGCCACGGGGTCGCTCCCCATCCAGCCCAAGATCAAGGGGCTCGACACCCCGGGGGTGGAGTATGTGAAGCTCTTTCAGGACGGCCAGAAGATTCACGAGCTGCTCGGCAGGAGCGAGATCAAGACCGTGGCCGTGGTGGGGGCCGGGTATATAGGCGTGGAGCTTGCCGAAGCGGTGCGCCGCCGGGGCAGGGAGGCCCTCCTGTTCGAGGCGGAAAACACCAGCCTTGCCAGCTACTACGACGAATGGTTCACCAAAGACATGGACAAGAACCTGGCCGATCACGGCGTTAAACTCCACTTTGGGGAGCTGGTGCAGGAGATCCAGGGGGACGGCAAGGTCACGGGCATTGTTACCGACAAGGGGAAGTATCCCGTGGACATGGTGATCATGGCCATAGGGTTCCGCCCCAACACCGCGCTGGCAAAGGACAGCCTTGAAACCCTGCCCAACGGAGCCTACAAGGTAAACCTGCGTCAGGAAACCAGCAAACCCGGGGTATACGCCATCGGCGACTGCGCTTCGGTGTACAGCAACGCAATCGGGAACAGCGCGTACATAGCCCTGGCCACCAACGCGGTGCGCAGCGGCGTGGTCGCGGGGCACAACGCCTGCGGCGTTCCCCTGGAGTCAGCGGGGGTCCAGGGCTCCAACGGCATCTGCATCTGGGACTACAAGATGGTCTCCACGGGGCTCAACCTGAAGGCCGCGGAAAAGGCGGGATTCAAAGCGGCCTATACCGAGTATGAGGATTTCCAGAAGCCCGGTTTCATCAAGGAGAACAACTATAAGGTAAAGATCCGCATCGTGTACGACAAAGACACCCGGCGGGTCCTTGGCGCCCAAATGGCCTCCTTACAGGATATTTCCATGGGCATACATATGTTCTCCCTGGCGATAGAGGAAAAGGTCACCATCGACAAACTCAAGCTGCTGGACATCTTCTTCCTGCCCCACTTCAACCAGCCCTACAACTACATCACCATGGCGGCCCTGACGGCAAAATAGGGACGCGGCGGAACGGCGCGGCCGCGGGCTTTCAGGCCCCGCGGCCATGCCGCCCGGCAAGGGCGCGGTCAACGGGCTTTGCGGATGATTTCGTATACATACAGATCCATCAGGATGGGCTCAAAACCCGCCCCGGCTGAACGAATACGCATATCAAAGCCCGCGGTCAGAGAAAGGCAGGCGCAGGCCCCGGAAACGCCGTAACGCTTCCCCGCGGCCGCGTAGTCCTTGCGGACCCGGCTGTAGGCGCTTCCCGCCCCGATTTTCTTGTACTCCCCGTCGTCGCTTACCCCGGCCGCGGTCAGGGCGGCATAGTCCCGGACTTTGCGGAAACAGGAGGCCAGCGCCGCGAGGATGGCTACCGGCGCCTCCTTAGCGGCCAGCAGGGCGCGGGCGATTTCCAGGCTCCGGGTAAGGTCCCCCTCGGCGATTCGGGAAAACAGGGTGAAGGCCGATTCTTCCCGGGTGTGGGCGAGCCATTTTTCCACCTCCGCCTCTCCCACCTCCCTGTTCGTTCCCAAAAAGAGCATGAGCCGGGAACATTCGCGCCTAAGGCTGTCGGTGTTGTTTTCCACCAGCTCCAGGATGGCGTTTACGGCCCTGTCATCTATCCGAAAGTTCTCCCGGCGGAAAAAGTTTGCCACCCATTCGGCCTTTTTGTTTTCAAAAAGCTCCCAGAAGATCCTTTTATGTCCCCCCGCGGCTTTTTCCAGGGCCTTGTCCAGACCCGCGGCGTCGGACAGGAGGATCAGGACGGTGTCGTCCCGGGGCGAGGCCATATAGGAGGCCAGGAGATCCAGATCGTCCTTTTTTTTGAGGGCCTCCGCGTTTTTAATGAAAAAGAGCCGGGAATCCGCAAACAGGGACCCGTTCCGCAGCGCCGAAACCATGTCGTTTGCCGGGGTTTCCCCTGCGTAAAACGAGGTTTCCTCCGGGGGAGCGCCGTAGCGCTCGGCTAAATTCCGCCGGATTTCGTTTATGGCGTCCTGCTTTTCCCCGAATTCGGGGCCCAGAAAGAGGTGGCAGATTCCCTTGGACATCGCTCAGTAGGAACGGATGATAGTGGCCAGACGGCCGAGGATCCGCACATCCTGGGTGTATATGGGCTTGTGTTCCGGATTCTCCGGCTCCAGCCGGATTCGGGTGGCCTCCCGGAAAAAACGTTTAAGGGTTACCGCTTCGTCGTCCACCAGGGCCACCACAATTTCCCGGTTCTCCGCGTGCTCCCGCTTTTCGATAACGGCGATATCTCCGTCCTGAATGCCCGCGCCGATCATGGAATCCCCCCGCACCTTTAACGCGAAGTACCGGGCGTTTGCTTTGAGCAGGGAACAGTGGATGGGAATGAAACCTTCCCAGTTTTCGTCGGACAGAATGGGCCTGCCCGCGGCCACCGTGCCCAGCAGGGGCACCTCGATCACCAGCGGCGCGCCGGAATTTTCGGTGTTCCCGCCGGCCTTGATAACTTCGATGGTCCTGGAACGCCTGTTCCCCAGGCGGATAATGCCCTTTTTTCGGAGCGCGTCCACATGGTCGTAGGCGCCCTTGACGGAAATGGCGAAATGATCGCCTATCTCCCGAATGGTAGGGGGGTACGCGGAAACCCGTATGTAATCCGTGATGAAGCCCAACACTTCCCTCTGCCGCAGGGTAAGTTCTTTCATCGTTCTATCCTCAACCCGTATTTTCGTATTTTGGCGTGGAGATTACTCGGATAAATACCTATCGATTCTGCCGTATGGGAAATGACACCGCCATGCTGCGCAAGCTGGAATTCCAAGTACCTTTTTTCGAATAACTCTTTGGCCTCAGTATAATTCAGCTTAAATATATCTACGGACATTTGATTTTGTAAAGGGTTTTTCTCCGTATTTTCCGGGTTTTTTACGCTATTCTCGGCGCCGCCGGAAAGTTCCCGGGCGCCCGGTCTCCGGTCCAGCAGCCCCCGGAGCGTTTCGGCTTTGATGGTCTCCCCGGTCCACATCACCATGATCCGTTCCGCCAGGTTTTTCAGTTCCCGCACATTGCCCGGCCAGTCGTAGGCCAGAAGCAGATCCCGGGCTTCGTTTTCCAGTTCCGGCTTCCGCTCCCCCATCTCCTTCAGGAAATGGCGGAGCAGGAGGAGTATGTCCTCCGGCCGCTCCCGCAGTGGGGGGACATGGATGGGGATAACGTTCAGCCGGAAAAAGAGGTCCTGCCTGAACCGTCCCCGGGCGCACTCCAGCTCCAGGTTTTTGTTGGTGGCCGCCAGGATCCGCACGTCGGTGTCTATGGTTTTTTCGCCCCCAACCCGTTCCATCTTTTGCTCCTGGATTACCCGGAGGACCTTGGACTGGGCGGCCATGGACATATCCCCGATTTCATCCAGAAAAAGGGTACCCCGGCGGGCCAGCTCGAACCGGCCCTTATGGGTGGAAACCGCGTCGGTAAACGCGCCCTTTTCGTGGCCGAAAAGCTCGCTCTCGATGAGGGATTCCGGAATGGCGGCGCAGTTCACCTCCACAAAGGGCCGGTCCGCCCGGGCGGAAAGCCGGTGCACCGCCCGGGCGACCAGTTCCTTGCCGCTGCCGTTTTCCCCGGTGATCAGTATCCGGGCGTCGCTCGCCGCTGCCTGCTTGATGAGATCCCGGACTTTGGCTATGGCGCCGCTGGTCCCGATGATCTCCTCGCTGCTCAGGATGCTTTTTTTAAGATCCGAATTTTCTTCCCGGAGCCTCCGCATGGTCAGGGCGTTGTTGCATACCGTAAGCACCCGGTCCAGGGAAAGGGGCTTTTCCAGAAAGTCGAAGGCGCCCAGCTTTACCGCGCGCACCGCCATATCCACATTGGCGTGGCCGGAGATGACCACCACCTCCAGGAGCGGCCAGTTCTCCCGGATCCGCTCCAGGGCCTCCAGGCCGCCCAGCCTGGGGAGCAGCACGTCCAGGAACACCAGATCCGCGGGATCCTCCTCCAGGATTTCCAGACCCTGGACCGCGTCTTCCGCGGCGCGAACCCGGTAATGCTCGTCCTCCAAAATGGCGGCCAGGGTTTTCCGAATCCCCGGCTCGTCGTCAATAATCAGAATTTTGGTCATAGCGTTCCCGGTTTTCCTCTATAGGCAGATCAATAAAAAAGGTGGCCCCCGCCCCCGGAGCGGAATTGAACCAGATGGCGCCTTCGTGATCGCTGACGATCCGCTCCACAATGGGGAGCCCCAGCCCGGTGCCAGAATCTTTGGTGGTAAAGTAGGGGGTAAATATTTCGGCGCCCTCTTCCGGCGAAATACCCTTCCCGTTATCCTTCACGCTCAACCTACAATAAAGGGTATCTCGCTTTTTTACAATGTCGGTCCGCAGCTCAATGCGCCCCGAAACCGGGGGTTCCCTGCTTTTTATGGAATCTATGCCGTTGAGTATCAGGTTGTTCAGGACCTGGGCAAGGTAGCGCTCCTCCATCTTCACCGTAATGCCGGCCCCCACCCGGGTCAGGTCAAAGGCTATCTCCGGGTAGCCCCCCCGGTAGAGGCCGATGGATTCCTCAACCTGATCCCGCAGCGCCGTCCAGGTCCGGGACAGCTCCGTGGGCCGGGAGAAGGTTCTGAATTCCGTGAGCATGGCGGAAAGGCCCTCCACTTCCTGAATGATCGACAGCATTGAGCTTTCCAGGACCTCCCCGATCCGGTCCGGCTCGTTCTGCCAGCGCCGCAGCGCCCGTTCCGCGGAAAGTTTGATCGGGGTAAGGGGGTTTTTTATCTCGTGGGCCAACTGCTGGGCCATGGTCTGCCAGACCGATATTTTTTCCGCCTTGAGCAGGGCGTTCCGGGACTGTTCCAGATTCCGCACCATGGCGTTAAAAGAACTGATCAGCCGGCCCAACTCGTCTCCGGGCTTGCTGAGGATCTGTATGGAAAAATCCCCCGCAGCCACCCTGGTGGTGGCCTCCGCCAGCTCCGCGATGGGGACAGTTATCCGCCGGGAGAAGGAAATGGTGATGATGATGGTCATCAGCAGGGTGGGAAGGAGAAATATCCCGTAGTAGTAGACCACCAGGGGCCTGACGTTCAGGTTGAGGGAATTGATCACCTCAAACCGGGCCCGCTCGCTCTCCATGTTTGCAATGGCCGCGTCGAAACCCTCCCCCAGGCTGAAACTGAGGACGCGGATCACCGCCCGCCGGGGGATCTGGACATACCGGATGGTGTCGATGTCCCGGGGAAGCTCCCGGGACACAAACCCCGTCTGATTCGCTGGCGGCGCCGGAAGCCCGGCGTCCCCGGATCCCCGGAACCCCGCGCCGGCCCATTCCCCCGCGCCGGTCTGCCGGAAATCCTGGATAGCCACAAGCCCCTGGGGAAGGGGGCTTTCCCCGTCAGTCCGGGCCATAAGGGCGCTAAAATCGGTCCCCAGGGCAATTTTTTCGAACCGCTCCAGGTTCAGGGCGTAGTTTTCCATGGCCAGGTTTTGGGCGTACTGGAGGGTGTCGTTCAGGGTGACGGATCGCCAGAACCGCACCAGCTCGTATACCGACTGGATGGTGATGACGGTAACCGGGGCCGCGGCCAGCGCCACGGTGATGATAAAGTAGGCCATGAGCCTGCCCTGGAACTTGCTTCCCGTGCGGCGGAGTATCATGTCCCGCAGCAGCCGGGCCAGGGAAAAACCCATGAACACCAGCAAAACCCCGGGGACCGTAAAGAACACGACGACATTCAACAGCCCCGGAAGGCTGCCGTCCGCCAGGGTGTCGGTAAAAAAGGAATGGGAAAAGAGGACCGTCAGAACGCAGAGCAGAATATAGAGGAGGATGAGGCCCCGGACATTGATAATAGCGTACTTGGGCTGCGTCCGGACCTTTTTCAAGGGATGCCTCCTGGTCCCGTTATTCTTCTTCGAATTTTCTGTTGAACAGATTTACCATGGCTTCCAGCGCGGTTTGTTCATCCTCCCCCTCGGCGATAACCCTCAGTTCAGTCCCAAAGGAAGCGCCCAGGGTCAGGATGCCCATGATGGATTTTCCGTTTATGCGGTCGCTGCCCTTTTCCAGATAAATATTGGACTGAAAATCCTTGGCGGTTTGCACCAGCATTGCCGACGGACGGGCATGGATGCCCGCTCTGTTTTGAATCGTCACTGTCTGTTCAACCATCTATCCCTTTCCCGCGTTTAAATAATATCGTCCTGTCCGTAATACACCGACCGCGCAGCGTCGCTTTCAATCCATTTGAGAATATTCTGATTGAATTCCCTGGCGGAATTGTAGCCCATTTTCTTGAGCCGCTCATTCATCGCCGCGGTTTCAATAATGATAGGGATATTGCGGCCCGGCTTTACCGGTATTTCCAGCTTGGGAATACTGACCCCCAGGAATTCGGAAAACTCCTCCTCCATGCCCAGGCGGTCGTACATTTTTTTGGAATCCCATTCCTCCAGTTTGACCACCAACTGTATCTGCTTCTGATCCCGGATAGCGCGGACCCCGAAAAGGTGGGTAACATTGATGATCCCCAGCCCCCGGATCTCCATATGGTGGCCGATGATCTTGTTCGCCCCCGCGCCGATGAGAATATTGCCGTCCACACAGAGTATCTCCACCACGTCGTCCGCCACCAGCCGGTGGCCCCTTTCGATCAGCTCCAGGGCGGTTTCGCTTTTTCCCACCCCGGAATCCCCCAGGATAAGAACCCCCAGGCCGTAGACCTCCACCAGCACCCCGTGGACGCTCTGCCGGGGGGCAAAGATGTTGGAGAGTATCCGCATGAGCCGGGAGGAAAATTCCGCGGTTTCCAGGTCGGTTTGCAGTATGGGACATTCCGCGGCTTCGGCAAGCTCAAAAAAGATCCTGACGGGAGTAATACTGTGGGTAAAAATGCAGCAGGGGATGGGATAGGAGAACATCTGTTTCAGCGTGTCGGTTTTTCCCTCCGCATCCAACTTGTTCAGATACGCAACCTCGCCCCGGCCAAACAGCTGGATACGCTGATTGGCAAAACGGTCGTAAAAACCGGAGAGCGCCAGGCCGGGACGGTTAAGCTCCGCGCTGCTGATCACCCGAGGAAGCCCCTTCCTCCCGCCTATGCAGCGCAAATTAAGGGAATTGTGCTCCTTAAGATCGATATCGACCAGATCCAAAACGGTAAACTGCTTTTCCGCCATATCACCATCATAGACCACGGGGAGGGATATGGCAAGACGCGGATCCCCCTATGGGCCCGGTTGGGTCTCCGGGGCTGCGCTGAGACTAAGTTAGGGGATCCTGGCCCGGTAAGCGCTTGCCGCCCGCTCGTTCACTTCGTTCAATGCGGGCGGCAAGCGCTTACCGGGCCAGGACCCTTTCATGCTTTGTGTAGGCGCAGCCCCGTG
>JAIROB010000140.1 GCA_031257695.1 Treponema sp.
GGCTGGCTGGCGGAGCACATGCTGATCCTCAAGCTGACCAACCCCCGGGGCGAGGTAAAGTACATCGCCGGCGCCTTCCCCTCGGCCTGCGGCAAGACCAACCTGGCCATGCTTATCCCTACCCTCCCCGGCTGGAAGGTGGAGACCGTGGGGGACGACATCGCCTGGATGAAGCCGGGCAAGGACGGCCGGCTCTACGCGATCAACCCCGAGGCGGGTTTCTTCGGGGTGGCGCCGGGCACCAACAACGAATCCAACAAAAACGCCATGGAGACGATCAAGAGCAACACCATCTACACCAACGTGGCCCTGACCAAAGACGGGAATGTGTGGTGGGAGGGCATTGGGTACGACGCTCCGGGGGAGCTTATCGACTGGAACGGAAACCCCTGGGTCCAGGATAAAAACAACAAGGACCAAAAGCCCGCGGCCCACCCCAATTCACGGTTCACCGGGCCGGCCCGGCAATGCCCCGCAATCGCCAGCGAATGGGAGGACCCCAAGGGGGTGCCCATCAGCGCCTTCCTCTTTGGCGGCCGCCGTCCCAAGACGATTCCCCTGGTCAACCAGGCTAAAAGCTGGATCCACGGGGTTTTTATGGGCTCCATCGTGGGCTCCGAAATTACCGCGGCCGCGCTGGACCTTAAAGCCGGGGAGATACGCCGGGACCCTTTCGCCATGCTTCCCTTTTGCGGCTACCATATGGGCGACTACTTTACGCACTGGATCAAGCTGGGGGAACAGTACGGCGACGCCCTCCCCAAGATTTTCTTTGTCAACTGGTTCCGCAAGAACGACGCGGGCAAGTTCATCTGGCCCGGGTACGGCGAAAATTCCCGGGTCCTGGCCTGGATTTTCGACCGCTGCGACAACAAGGGCAAGTGCGTGGACACCCCCATCGGCATACTTCCCACCGCCGACGCGATTGAGCGTCCCGACGGGGTCAGTGAGGGGGATATGCAGGAAATTCTCAACGTGGACATAGAGGGCTGGAAACAGGAAATTGCCGACGTGAGAAAGAACCACTACCCCAAGTTCGGCGACAAGCTCCCCAAAGATCTCTACACGGAGCTGGACGCCATTGAAAAGCGGCTGGGCGTGTAAGTTTACCCGCCACACAAAGCCCCGCCGGGCGCGGCGGGGCTTTGTGTGGCCCGCCGCCGGCGATTACCCTGACCGGCGGCTAAAACGCAAGGAAGGCGCTACCACTTTTTAGGCATAAATCCTTCGGGGGGCGGGAAAAGATGAACGGATTCGCCGGCCAGCTCAAGGACAAAAAAGCCTGATTGATGGGCGTAGTCCTTTACATCAGGGTCGACTACCCCGCCGGCCATTGCCCCTAACAGTTCTTTGCTGCCGATTTGCTCAGGGGGATACTGCCGGATAAGCTGCATTCGTTTTATGTGCTCATCAACATTTCCCAGCCTGTCCAGCTCGCGTTTTACTTCGACCACCATGCCGAGCGCCGTGTCGACCAGCAGTATGTCTATATCCGTCCTGCGGACATTTTTGTCGTCATACACCGGCAGACGCTGATAGGCCCGGGTTAGGCTGTATTGTGGAAACTTTTCCCATAAACGGGCGGCGATAAGGGTTTCGACAAGCTCCCCCACGGAACGGTTCAGGCCGCCGACATTTCTGCTTACCCGCTCGACGGTTTTTTCCAACTGTGCCAGTTGTGCGGCGGATTCCGCCAATTTACGGTCGGTTTCCCTGGATTGAGCGGCGGCCTCCGCGATTCTACGGTCGGTTTCCCTGGCTCGCGCAACGGCTTCCGCGGCGGCCTCCGCAATTTTACGGTCGGTTTCTTTAAATTGCTGGCGGTTTTCCATTAAAGCCGCCCAAACTTTTTCAAAACTGAGGGTTTTCCCCCATTCGGCGGCTTCTTCAGCGGTCATTTCCGGCATAGCTTTTCCTCTTCGGTTCAAATATACCGCAGCTAAACATTTTTGTAAACCGATGCCCTGGCCCCCTCAGACTTTGTTTGAGCGCTGCCCCGTGCCGCGGGAATGGAAACCGCTTGCGCGGTAATCAGAAAAGGCCCATGGGGGGCGGACATTGAAAAACCCGGCAAAAACCCCTACAATTAAGTCTGGAGGCTGCTATGACTGTAAACCGCGCCTACAAAGACAGCGTGTTCTCGCTTCTGTTCAACAATCCCGAAACTCTGCGGGAACTCTACAACGCCCTGGAAGGCGTCACGCTGCCCCCGGATCTGCCCATCACCATCAACACCCTGGATGACGCGCTCTTCATGGAACGGGTAAACGACCTTTCCTTTGCGTGCCCCGACAGGCTGGTGGTGATTTTTGAGCATCAATCCACGGTGAACCCTAATATGCCCTTGCGCTGCCTTATGTACCTCGCCCGGCTCTATGAAAAAATCATCGACAACAGGGATGTCTACAAGAGCAAGCTGCTAACCATACCCCGGCCCGTGTGTTTCGTGCTGTACAACGGACCGGCGGACTATCCCGACGAAATCCGGCTGAAACTTTCGGACGCCATGGCGGACCTTACGGAACTGGGGTATACCGGGCCTCCCGATTTGGAATTAACGGTGCGGATGATAAATATCAACAAGGGGCACAACGACGAATTGGTAAGGCGGAGCAAAACGCTTCACGGGTACAGCGAGTTCATAGGGAAGGCGCGTGAGTGTGAGCAGGAGCTGGGGAGCCGTGAGGAAGGGGTAAAGGCGGCGGTGAAATACTGCATAAGCCGTGGGATATTGAAGGAATTTCTGGAGCTGCATAGCACGGAGGTGGTAAGTATGTTGTTTACTGAATGGAACTGGGACGATGCGTTGGCGGTTCGTTTTGAGGAAGGCCAGGAAGAAGGTTGGGCAAAGGGCCGGGAGGAAGGCCGGGAGGAAGGCCGGGCAAAGGGCCGGGAGGAAATCGCCCGAAGCGCTCTGATGGAGGGCCTTTCCATGGAAACAATCCGGAAAATCACCGGCCTTGATATTGAGACTATCAGGAACATCGCCCCATGATGGGTCAGCGGGGGCGCCCATAGGTTGAAAACGGACGGAGGGGGAGTATACCGGGCTCTCACTTGCCTGTAGAATCCGCTTGCGGAGCCCCTGCGGGTCTCCTCTAGCGGGGAATTCCAGAGACATTCGGCCAGGCAGACTCCGCCGCCCCCCGCCTTTGTCCCGAACGTCCCCGTGCTGCGTAGGGGCCCATAGGGGCCTGTGGCGCGGGGCTTTTGCCGGATGATAAAAAACAAAAGTCCCGCGCCCAAGGCCCCCCCATGGACCACCACGCAGATCGGGGACGCACACAAACTGTGTAGGGGGGGGGGGGGGGCCCCCGAACGGTTGCCCCCCGAATTTTAACGATTGTAAAAGCCGAACGCCAGGGTGTTACCGTGGCAGGGCCCCCCCAAAAAAGTGA
>JAIROB010000179.1 GCA_031257695.1 Treponema sp.
GGAGCTTTCCGCCGCGGACAAACGCTACCTCCAGTTCGGCGAGCGGCTTGAGCAGGACTTCTTTACCCAGGGCGAATTTGAGGATCGCGGCATAGACCAGACCCTCGACCTGGGCTGGCGGGTTCTTGCCCACCTCCCCAGGGAGGACCTGCTGCGGATCAAGAAGGAATACATCGAAAAGTACATGAACCCCCTCACCGCGGGATCCCTGCTCGTATCCCACAAGGAAGACGGCTGGGGCGCGGGCGGCCTGTAAGGAACCCGGATCCCCCTTCCGAATTCGGGCGCATCCCCGGCCCTGGAATTCCCCGCCGGAGTAGACCCGCAAAGCGGGGCTGCGAAGGCGGACTCTACAGGCAAGTGAGCGCCGGGGGCGTCCCTCCGCCCCCCCGCTCTGTAATCCGGTATGCAGACCCGGAAACCAAACCGGGCCCATAGGGGCCGCTCCGCCCCGCTTAATCGTGGGACGGATTGGCCCGCACCTTTTCTATGGCTGCGGACACCGCATCTTTTATGTTTGCGGCATAGGCTTCGTCTTCCAGGGCGGAGGAGGCCCAGAGGGTTCCCAGCAGGGAATAACGGTACAGGGGTTTAACGGCGTTTAAGGCCATGGCTGCCATGTCCACCACACAATCGTTGCAGAGACAGATTTCCCCCGGGTACGATTCAAGCTGCCGGCCCAGTTCTTCATGGACCAGACGCTCCGCCTCGTTTACCAGATTTTCCAGATCGTAATTGTCAATAAAAGCCATAGAGCTTCTCCTTCCTCACCGTTGTTCCTGCGTCAAGGGCGCAAATTTAGTAAAATGGGGCAGAAACATAATTTCTACGGTTCCAACCGGGCCGTTTCTCTGCTTTGCGATAATCAGCTCGGTGTTTGTTTTGTTCGGGTTCTCCTGCTGACCGGCGGCTTTCCTGTCCGATTCCCGTTCACGATGGAGGAACATCACCACGTCCGCGTCCTGTTCAATGGACCCGGATTCCCGGATATCCGAAAGGTTGGGCCGTTTTCCCTCGGCATCCCGGCGCACCTGGGAAAGCGCCACAATGGGAATGTGAAGCTCCCGGGCCAGGCTTTTGAGGGAACGGGAAATTTCCGCAATCTGTTCGTGCCGCTGCAGGTTGTAGTTGTCGGAACTGATCAGGGTAAGGTAATCGATAAAGATAATCTCCACCTTCTGCTGCGCCCGGAGCCTCCGGGCCTGGGCGCGCAGATCCAGCAGCTTCATGTTGGGCATATCCACAATGTACAGGGGCGCCTCGTAAATTCTTCCCGCGGCCTCCATAAGGCTGTGAAAATCGCTGGGCTTCAAAAGTCCCGAACGGATCTTATTGGACTCGATATTCGCCTCGCTGGAGATGAGCCGCTGCATCAGCGCCATGTCGGACATTTCCAGGGTAAAAAAACCTACGGGTATGCGCCGCTTGCCGTCCCTTTCGTTGATCGACATATTGGCCGCCATGGTCAGCGCCAGCGCAGTCTTCCCCACCGAAGGCCGGGCGCCGATGATGATAAGCTCCGCGGGCTGAAACCCCGATGTCAGGGAATCAAGGTCGTCAAAGCCCGTGGGGACCCCCGTATAGGCGTCCCTGTTATGGTAGAGTTTTTCTATGGTTTCAATAGCCTGGGGGACAATATCCTTAGCGCTTTTAAAGCTCAGAGTGTTTCGATCCGTGGAAAGCTCAAAGATCTTTTGCTGGGTTTCTTCCAACAGGATTCGGGATTCCAGGGATTCGTCAAAGGATTTGGCGCTTATCTCCCCCGCGGTCCGGATCAGGGACCGGCGGAGGGAACAGTCGTGCACAATCTTTGCGTAGTAATCGACGTTGGCGCTGGAAGGAACCACGTTGGTGAGGGACGCGACATAGGAGGGGCCGCCGGACAAATCCAGCTCCCCGGCCTTGCGAAGCTCCTCGGTGACTGTAATGATGTCCGCCTTCAGCCCCCGGTTAAAGAGGTTCAGGATGGCGCCGTAGACCCGGCGATTGGCGTTTGCATAAAAGTCGTCCGGCCGCAGGTACTGGATCACCGTGGTGATGGCATCTTCGTCCAACAGCATGGCGCCCAGGCACGCCAACTCCGCCTCATCGTTATGGGGAGGAACTTTGGAACGATCCGCCGGGCCGGACACAAAATTGCCGCCTGAAGTCTGGAGAGCCATTACCTTTACGCTTCGGCGGCGCCTTCTTCCTGTGCCGGCGGCTCGGGGGCGCTTTCCTCAACAACGCCCTCAGTAACGCTGTCAACAGAGGAAGCGGCGGCGTCATATTCCACGACCGGCGGCTCAGGGGCGCTTTCCTCAACAACGCCCTCAGTAACGGTGTCGGCAACGGAAGCGACGGCGTCATCTTCCACGACCGGCGGCTCGGGGGCCTTGTCCTCAACAACGCTCTCAGTAACGCTGTCGACAGAGGAAGCGGCGGCGTCATATTCCCGAACCGGCGGCTCAGGGGCGCTTGCTTCAACGGCGCCCTCAGTAACGCTGTCAACGGAGGAAACGGCGGCGCCTTCTTCCTGTGCCGGCGGCTCAGGGGATTCCTCCCTGCGGCGCCGGTCCCGGCGGGCCGGGGCCGAGGGGGTTTCAACCTTTAACTGCTGTCCCTCCACGGTGATGCCCAGTTCAGCGGCGGCGCTTTCGTAGAGCTTAACCGTAACCTTGTATTTGCCCACGCTTTTGAAGCTGTTGCCGGAAAGCTCAATCCGCTTGCGCTCAATCTCGAAACCCTGTTTGGCCAGCTCGTCCGCTACGGTTTGGCTGGTGACCGCGCCGTAGAGCCTGCCGTTGGCCCCCGCGGGCATGACAATAACCAGATCAAGCTCCTCAAGTTTTTCTTTAATGCCCAGCGCTCCCTTGCGCTTCTCCTCCTTGCGCTCCTCTATTTCCTCCCGGCGGGACTCAAGTATCGCGACGGTTCTTTCCGTGTAGGGCATGGCAATACCCCGGGGAAAAAGAAAGTTCCGGGCGTAGCCCCTGGCCACCTCCTTGACATCCCCCTCCTCTCCCAGGGGCGCTAGATCCTTGTTTAAAATAACCTTCATAACCGAACTCCTTTGCTTGTTTCAGACGAAGAACACGATCACGCCGTATTCACGCCCCCGGAGTTGGAGGCGGTCCGTTAGGTTTCGGCGCCCTAAGGGGCGCCCAATTTTCAGCGATCCCCAGGAGGATCAACACCCCCATAAAGATCGCGTTAATGCCCGGACTTAAAATCACGGCCAAAACTCCCAGGTTCAGGACAAAGCGCGTCCCGGGAGGAAGGCGGGATAGAAAAAAAACCGCTATGCCGCCGCCCTGCGCCAAATACAGGATACCGCATAGGACCAGGATATTCCAGCCCGCGATTTCCAGGGGCGCAATCCCGAAATTCAGCCCCCCCACCACGGACAAAAGGGAAAACGAAAGCGCCCAGATACAGCCGGGCCACACGTGGAACAGGGCCAGGGATCCCACGGGCCGTTTCCGCCGGATAAGAGCGGCGGCAACCAGGCTGAGCTGGCGGCTCGCCACAAAAAGCGCCACACAGGACGCCGCCATGCCGCCCCTTAACGCCGCGGACCGGAGGATCTCCTGGATGGCATCCGCGGTCATATAGCGTTCCGTCAGGGAGCGCCGCACTTCGTCCGCTCCTGAGGCGGCCGCGTACAGGGACGCCAGCAGCTCCGCCTGGGAACGGAACAGGGAACGCAGGTCCCGGCCGTCCCGGGCAAAGCGCAAGGCCAGGGCCATAACAAGGGACGTTACAACCGCGCTTGCCACAATGCGGTAGGCCGCGGGCATCCGCAGAAAAGCCCCGCCCCGTTCCGGCGGCGAAGTAATCCAGGCAAAAGCCACGATTACCACGGTCAGGTAGAGTATATCCGCCCAGGGCGGCACAGGGTAAGGTTGAAAACGCCCCGCAGCCAGATCCCACAGAGCGTTGCCCAGCGCCGAAACCGCCGCGGCGCACCACGCCGTTCCGGGGTTATGGCAATAGGCGACCACCCCCAGGGGCAGCAGAAACAAAAACCCCGCAAAACCGCTCCGGACCAGGCCCACAGAAACCGCCGCCCCGATAAGCGCGGGCAGCCAGGCTATGCCTTTCATGGCGGGCACAGGAGGCCGCGGGGTTTACTCCGCCACAAAGGGGAGGAGCGCTATGATCCGCGCCCGCTTAATCGCCATGGCAAGGGCCCGCTGATGCTTGGCGCAGGTGCCGGTAATGCGCCGGGGCAGTATTTTTCCCCGCTCGGTGATAAACCGGCGCAGCACATCCGCGTCTTTATAATCGATTTTGAGTTTCTGGGCGCAGAATTTGCAGACCTTTTTCTTGAAAAAGACCCTGCCCTTGCCGCCCCGGCCGCCCCGGTCGTCGCCGTCCCGGCCGTCCATGGGAACATCCCCCCGATCCTGCCGCCCGCCGCCATAGCCCCCCGTAGAGGGCCGCTCGTTCTCCGTATATTGCTGCTCGTCTGACATTTCACGCTCCTATGTGTTTTGAGCTTTCCCCGCAATCTGAATTTTGGGAAAGTCTCCTGAGGCTGTTCCAAAACCCTATGGTTTTTCCACGGCCTCTCGCTTAAAAGGGAATATCGTCGGTAAAACCGTCGTCGCCGCCCTGGGCCGGAACATCCCGGGCCGATCTGTCTCCGTAGGCGTCGTTGCGGCGCTCCCCATAGCCGCCGCCGTTTGAGAGGCCGCCGCCTGAAGCGCCGCCGCCGGACCCGCCACCGGGCCCGCCGCCGATAAGCTGGACGTTGGCGGCCACAATTTCAACCTTGGAACGGTTCTGGCCGTCCTGTTCCCAGCGATCCTGCCGGAGTTCGCCGTCCACCCCGACCATTTTGCCCTTTACCAGGTACTGGTTAATGGATTCGCCCTGCCGCCCCCAGAGGACCACGTCGAAAAAATTCGCCTCGTCCACCCATTGATCTCCGTTTTTCCGGCGGCGGTTCACCGCCACAGAGAATTTACAGACCGCCTGGCCGTTGGCGGTGTATTTTAGCTCCGCGTCCCGGGTCAAACGTCCTACCAGGACAACATGATTTATATCCGCCATGGCGCTTACTCCTCAATATTGACGAAAAAATACTTTAGAAGATTGGCATTTAGTTTGAAGATTCGATCAAGCACGGCAATTTTTGCCGGATCCAATTTAAGGGTGAACAGAACGTACCGTCCCCTTCTTCGTTTTTTAACTTCGTAGGCCAGATCCCGGTCCCCGACCTCGTCGGTTTTCTCGATCTCCGCGCCCTGGGCGCTCAGGTCGGCGAGCAACTGCTCCCGGCCCGCCTTGCTCAGGTCTTCTTCCAGGGGAAGAATGACCGTCAGTTCATATTGACGCATAGGTCCTCCTTACGGACATATTTTTGGCCCGCCTTCAAAACGGGCAAAGAGGTTCCCTACCCTACCCCAAAACTCCCTGAAAGTCAATAGGCGCGCCCCCCATGGACCCAAGTTGGGTTAGCGGGGACGCACATGGAGTAAAAACGGGCGGCGTTGGAGTATGCCTGGCTCTCACTTGCCTGTAGAGTCCGCTTCCGCAGTCCCACTAAGCGGGTCTGCTGCAGCGGGGAATTCCAGAGAGTTCAGCCAGGCAGACTCCGCCGCCGCCCGCCTTTGTCGGGGGCGTCCCCGTGCCGCAGGAAAGCGGGCCCATAGGGGGCCTGTGGCGCGGGGATTTGTTCTGATCCGGCCGACTTCTATGCGTTTATCCTAGACCCCGCATGCACTCCCACGCTACCCGGGGACGCATAAACACCGCGTAATGGGGTTTGGCAGAAAACAAAGTCCCCGCGACCAAGCCCCCCCCATGGATCCCCAAAACGTCACGGAGACGCACACACACCTTGTAATGGGGGTCTCTACTATGCCGCGCAAGCGGCTTCCGAGGAAAAAGCACGGGAGGGGCCACCGG
>JAIROB010000219.1 GCA_031257695.1 Treponema sp.
TCAACAACCTCGCCCTGAAGGGCGAGGTATGTTGTTCTCCCGAGGTATTGCATTCGGGGTTTAATACCTTTTTAACCGCCCTGAAGGGCGGGGTATTAAACCCCTCAGCACGAATAAAGGCTGGATTAAGAGGATAACCACGAACCCCGCAAACACCACGAACTTTGGCTTTGCAGCCTTGGTTTGCCTGAATTAGGTGATGTATGAGCGAAACGGAACAAACTGCCGGGACTGCTAAGAAATCAGCATGAGGGGGGGGGGGGGGGCAATAACCGTGCCAAGTCAGTCAAATTTGTGTCCTTTAGAGGCATTATTTAGGGCCGCCGTATAGGGCTGCCCTAACCATAAAATACTCCCTTTTATTGTAATATACTACACCTTTGGCGAATAGTACAAGGCGCCCCCCTATGGGCCCGGTTGGGTCTCCGGGGCTGCGCCTGTACTATGTGAGGAGGTCCTGGCCTGGGGAGCGCTTGCCGCCCGCTCGTTTGCTTTGCTCAAATGCGGGCGGCAAGCGCTCCCCATGGACCCCCACGAGGCACGGGGACGCGCACACTGTATAACGAGGAATTAGCGGAAACAAAGCCCCTGCGCAAAAGCCCCCCTAAGGGCCGTCTATGCGGCACGGGGACGCGCACACTGTATAACGCAGGGAATTAGCGGAAACAAAGCCCCTGCGCAAAAGCCCCCTATGGGCCCTCTATGCGGCACGGGGACGCCCCCGACAAAGGCGGGCGGCGGCGGAGTCTGCCTGGCCGAACTCTCTGGAATTCCCCGCTTCCGCAGACCCGCGCAGCGGGGCTGCGGAAGCGGACTCTACAGGTAAGTGAGAGCCAGGCATACTCCACCGCCGCCCGTTTTAGACTACATGCGTCCCTGCTGACCTCATTCGGGCCCATAGGCATATGTCCTCCTTGCCGGAAAGCGCTTTTTGTGGCAGGATAGTCCAATGAGCCTGTTTTGCTTCCTTTGGATCCCCCTGTTTTACCTTTTTTGGCGCTCCCTTGCGGCATCGGGGACGGGAAGCTCCGGCGAAGTTTGGGCGCTGCTCCTGGGAAGCGTTGCCGCGTTTATCCGGTTCCTGCTGGGCTCCTTCATAAACCCCGGAGCCTTCGGCCTTTCCCGGTGGCTCAGCGCCTGCGTGGACATCGTTGCCCTCCCGGCCGCGCTGCCCCTGCTGGTCTGCGCTCTTTTTGTCCGGCTGCGGATACTCGGCGGCGCGGTGAACTACGCCAACTTCGCCCTCCTCTGGCTCATCCCCGGAGCGGCCATACCCGCGGTAAGCTGGAGGACCCTGAACGGTCCCTTCCTCCTGGCGTTGACCCCAGTGCTCTGGACCGCCATAGCCGTGGGCATCCCCTTCTTCATTACCATGATGGGGAAGTCCCGCAGGTGGCTTATCATCCCCCAGGCCGTTGCTGTCGCGGTTCTTCCCCTCCTGGCGGCCACGGCCTATTGGGCTTTTTTCTCCCAGCGAAACTGGCTGGGGATTCTGCTTTTCGCCCTGACCCTGATCCCCGTGGGCGCCTCGGCGGCCGTGAATCGCTCCGCCCGATAAAGACGCGGCCTTGCGTAAATCGCCAATTTGCCTAATATATATATAGAGAGAATCAAAGATAGGGCTGTTCCAAAATTCCGGTTTCCGGAACAGCCCCTGTTATCGCTCAAAAAGGAATGTTGTATGCTGCGAAAAGCGTTTTTGTTTATAACTATCGCCTTCTCCGCGCTCCGGGCGCTCCCGGCGGATCAGGTCGGCTCGGAGACCGTCCTGGATCTCGCTTCCCCGGAATTGACCGGAAGGGGCGCCTTTGTCACCTCCCAGGGGGGGGCGCCCGCCGGGGTGGTCAACCCCGCTGCCGGGGGGGACGCCCAGCGTATCGTCTTTGACGCGGGCGCGCTGTTCCTCCTTTCCACCAGCGCGGGCGGCGACCTGGGAACCGGCCTTGAGCTGGGCGCGCTGTTTCCCACAAAGTACGCGGTCTTCGGCGGTTCCCTGCATTTTCTGACCAGCCCCGGCTTTGACGGTTACTATCCCGTGGGAACCGCGTTTGGGGGCAACCTCACCGCCGCCAAAGAGCTCTACCCCGGCTTTAGCCTGGGCCTGGGTTTCAACCTCGCCGGCGGGGAAGACGGCGGCGGGGAGGGGTTTATGACCGTATCCGGGGATGTCGGCATACGCCACAATATAGGCAAGGCCGGGCCGTTCCAGAATTTCACCTACGCCTTTGTGTTCCGGGGCCTGGGAAAGAGCTATATGCCCGGCGCTTTTACGCCGGATCTGGGGATCAGTTTCGATATTATCCACTTATATGGAAAGGATGATAAGCCGGATCCCCTGACGGTGCGGTTCAACGCGGATACGTCGTTCCCGACTTTTGAGAATATGACCGGAAAATTCGGGCTTTCCGTCACCGTGGCGGAGCTGGTAACCCTTGCCGCGGCGTCGGGGTTCAACCTCAAGGATTGGCAGGCCGACGATCGGAAGCCTAAATGGATACCCTCCATCGGCCTTACGGTCAACCTGGGGCTTCTCTCCTCGGGCAGGCGGCTTGCCGGGGGAAGGCTTCCTTCGGACGGCGATTTGGGGATAAGCCTGGGCTTTAAGCCCCTCTACGGGGATCTTATCGCCCTGGGCCCCGGGATAAGCTGGGGAGTAGGGGCGCTGGACAAAAAGCCGCCGGTAATTACCGTGGATTACAGCGACGTGCTGTGGATTTCCCCCAACAACGACGGCAAAGCGGACGCGCTGGAATTTCCCGTGACAATTACGGATCAACGGTACGTCGCCGAATGGAAAATGGAAATTTTTGACGAAAAAGACAACCTGGTCCGGACGTACCGGAATAAGGAAACCCGGGTGGAGACCCTGGGCTTTAAAAATGTGGTCAACCGGCTCATCGCGGGGAAAGCGGGAGTGGAAGTGCCCCCCAGTTTTCGCTGGGACGGTATTTTTGATTCCGGCGATATCGCCGCGGACGGGGCCTATACCTTTGTGATAAGCGCCGCGGACGATAACGGCAACGCCGCGTCCACTGAAATCTACACGGTAATGGTGGACAATACCCCGCCGGAAGCGTGGATCGAAGAAATCGCCGAGGGGGAAAAAGTATTCTCCCCCGACGGAGACGGGAACAAGGACACCATCGCCCTTGTCCAGGGCGGTTCCGGGGAAGATCTCTGGGACGGCGGGATCTACAACGCCGCGGA
>JAIROB010000241.1 GCA_031257695.1 Treponema sp.
GCGCGCTGGCCCTTCCCTATGGGGCAGAAGAGGTTGATCACCCGCTCGCTGATGCCTTCCGTGGTGGTTTCCAGGTCCAGCAGCTTGTTGGGGTACAGGGGAGTGAGGTTGTCGAAGGGGATGCGGTTCTGGGCCACCGTGGGGTCGTCGTAGTTGACGGTCTCCACCCGGAGCATGGCGAAGAAGCGCTCCCCCTCCTTGGGGCTGCGGATCTGGCCGTAGACCGTGTCCCCGGTCTTGAGCGCGAAGAGGCGGATCTGGCTGGGGCTGATGTAAATGTCGTCCGGCCCCGGAAGATAGGAGTTTTGGGGGCTCCGCAGAAAACCGTACTGATCGGGAAGTATTTCCAGGGACCCGTAGGCGTAGATGATCCCCCCCCGCTCGGTATGGGCTTTGAGGATGGAAAAGATGATCTCCTGCTTTTTCAGGGCCACCATATCGTCATGGGAAATATTGTAACAGGCCGCAAGTTCCCGGAGGTCCATCATGTTGAGGCGGATAAGCTCGTTGATGGTGAGCCTGGGCTTGCCGTTGTCCTGGTCAAGCCTGGGCTCGGGCTTGCCGTAAATGTCCGGCATGGAGGGGAGCTTGGGGATGGCCGGCAGGGGAAGGCCGCTCCCGGGGTTGGAAGCCATGGCGCCGGTAAAAGCCGCGGCGGACTGCTGGGATCCGCTGCCATAGGACCCGTTGGAGGGCTCCCGGAAGGCCGGGCCGTACCCGGGGGAAGGCCGATCGTAGGGGCGGCGCCCCCGGTTTTTGCCGCGGATCACGATGGTTTTAGCCGCGGCCCTGTCCTCATCGCCCTGGCCGTAAGCGGCGGCCGCGGTTTCGCCCCCTTCGCCGCCGGCAACCAGCTCGGTGTTGGCCGGCTGCATTTCCTCGTCGGGCTGCAAAAAATCCGGCTGGGAAAACTCCGCCTGGACCGCTCCGCCGTCAAGGCCCTGTAAATCATCCTGTTTTGCCGTTTTTGGAGGACGGCCTCTTCGCACTACTGCCATGAAAAAACTCCGTTTTTGCGTATTGCCTTCTCGGCTGAACGAAAATAGATTTGATGGGAAAACATTTTTTTACACGCTTTCAAACGCACTTGTTTCCTGATTACTATTTTATTTTTGAAAGGATTACAACAAACACTTAAAAATCTCAATACTTTCTATCAGTTTATTCCGCTTGTTTAGTTCTGTCAATACGGAATTTGCGCCGTCCATGGGGCAATTTTTCGTTTATTTGCATTTTTCTTGCAAATTTGAAGGTATTTTCAGCCTGCCAAAGGCCGCCCCTCTCTTTTCCGGGGTTTTCCGGAAACCGCGCTCCGCTTCGCCTTCGAGGTCCGGGGGCTCGACAGCCGGGCCCCCGGGGGGCGGAGCCTTGTGAAACAGCCGGGATTCTGCTATTTTTTGGAGGGAGAGCCATTCCCAAAACTCTGAAGGAGGCTTATCTATGGAAGTCATTCAGACAAGCGCGGCCCCTGCCGCCATCGGTCCCTATTCCCAGGCTGTTGTTTCGGGCGGCCTGGTATTCTCCTCCGGCCAGATTCCCTTGAACAGCGAAACCGGGGAAGTGGCCGGCGCGGACATAAAAGAACAGACGGAACAGGCCATAAAAAACCTCAAAGCGGTTCTGGAAGCCGCGGGATCCTCCCTGGACAGGGTGGTTAAAACCACTTGTTTCCTCGCGGATATGAAGGATTTTGCGCCCTTTAATGAGGTTTACGCGCTGAGCTTTCCCGGAAAACCTGCCCGCTCCACGGTGGCGGTTAAGCAGCTTCCCAGAAACGCTCTGGTGGAAATCGAAGCCGTCGGGGAAATTGCCCCGTAAAAAACGAACCGCCGGACCCGCCCCAGTAATTCCGAATTCAAAAAATGGTCAAATACCAGACGGCTATTAAGGGCTTACCAGACATAAGCGGAGGGTATTTGACCATTTTTACCATGCTCTCCCGCGTTTTTGGGTGGCAATTCCGATTGGGGCTCCGGTCGAAAAGACCTGCGGATCCCCCTATGGACCCCCAAACAGCACGGGGATGCGCACACACTAGGTAATGGGGGTGGCAGCGGAATCGTTTGCCGCCCGCATTTGAGCACACATTGCGAAGCAATGTGCTTAATACCTGCCTTACACGGACAGCAATGTCCGTGCCCGAACGGGCGGGCGGCAAGCGAGTTCCGCTGCCAGGACCCCCGGACAAAGTCCCGGCGCGTCCCCGCCAACCCAGCTCCAGTCCATAGGGGGATTCGCAGGTCTTTTCGATTTTGGATTTTGGGATTTTGAATTCGGAATTGCTGCTGCCCCGCGCTCTGTGGCGCCCCCCGACTGTCCTATGCTATACTGAAACCATGAACTATCTTGAACTTCCGGTGTACAAGCATAAGGACCTTATCCTTTCCGCGCTGGCGGACAACCAGGTGGTGGTGGTGGAAAGCCCCACGGGTTCCGGCAAAACCACCCAACTGCCGGTGATCCTCCACGACGCGGGGCACGGCAAAAACGGCATTATCGGGGTGACCCAGCCCCGGCGTATCGCCGCGGTTTCGGTGAGCGAATTTATCGCCCGGCAGATGGGGACCGACATCCCCGGCCTGGTGGGGTACAAAATGCGCTTCGAGGACCGCACGGACCTTACCACGCACATAAAGATCATGACCGACGGCATCCTGCTCCAGGAGATGAAGCTGGACCCCTGGCTTTCCCGGTACGGATGCCTGGTGGTGGACGAAGCCCACGAGCGGAGCCTCAACATCGACTTTATCCTGGG
>JAIROB010000250.1 GCA_031257695.1 Treponema sp.
AGCTGGCATGGTCGGAGGAATATTTTGAACAGCTGCTTTTTCATTCTGTTTTTGCATCAGAGCTTATCTTGCCTGAACCAAAAGAAAGTACGGGCTGATTTTTAATGCGCTCGCCCTGCAAAACCCCCACACAAAGCCCCCGCGCCCAAAGCCCCTATGGACCCGTTTTCCCACGGCACGGGGACGCGCACACACTATGTTCAGCGGGGCCCTGGCAGCGGAAGCGCATACAGCTCGCCTTTGAGCACACATTGCGAAGCAATGTGCTCAATACCTACATTACACGGACAGCAATGTCCGTGCTCGAACGAGCGGGCGGCAAGCGAGTTCCGCTGACAGGACCCCCGAACAAAGCCTTAGTGCGTCCCCGGAAACCCAACCGGGTCCATAGGGGATTTTATGATTGACGAAATGAAAATACAAACTTATAATGTGAAAACGCTTGAGGCTGTTCCAAAACTTCGGTTTTTGGAACGGTTTCTTTAAGGATTTTAACCACTGTCAACGAGTTAAGCCTTGGGAACTATGCCTGGAATACCAGGCGGGGGCGTTACGGGGGTGGAAACCCCGGTAGTGGGGGTAGCGTAAGACGTGCGAAGCACGTCTGGAGCGTGGGGGAAACCTCCCCCTCCCTGGCTTGTTGGCGGCGGAATTTAACAGCAGGAGGCATAGTTGTGTCGGATCAACTGGAACAAGTTAGGGAACTGGCCTTACAGTGCGGATTTTCCCATGCCGGGGCTTTGGACGCGGATACCATAAGGCTCAGAACAGAGGTGCGGGATGCCTGCGCGGAGAATAAATGCATGGCCTACAACACAAACTGGGCCTGCCCGCCGGGCTGCGGCACCCTGGATGAATGTGAAACCAGAATCAGAAAGTTTAAAAAGGGCATCCTGGTCCAAACCACGTGTACCATGGAAGATTCCATGGATTTTGAGGCCATGGGACAACTCGGCAAGGACCATGCGGAACACATGGACGCCTTTGTTGAAGCGATAAAGAAATTATACCCCGGATCTATGATAATGGGCGCCGGAGGCTGCATGAGATGTCAAAAATGCACCTTCCCGGACGAACCCTGCCGTTTCCCCGACAGGATGACTTCCTCCATGGAAGCCTACGGCATGGTGGTAAGCGATGTATGCAAGGATAATAACCTCCCCTACTATTACGGAAAAAACACCCTGACCTACACGGGTTGTGTGTTGTTGGCGTAGCTATGAATACTCAAACGCTGCGTATCGCCGTTGTTTCCGGCGGGGCGGAACAAACCATATCCTTTAATCCCCAAACTGACGAAAATCTCCTGAAGGCATTGCAGGCCGGCGGTGTTTATATCCCCGCGCTCTGCGGCGGCAGGGGCGCCTGCGGGAAGTGCAAGATCACTGTAACCGCGGGGACCCTGGCGCCGACGCCGGCGGATCTGGCCTATTTTTCGGAGGAGGACATTGCCGCGGGGCAGAGGCTTTCCTGCATGGCCAAGCCTCTGGAAAATATCAGCATCAGCATCCCTGCATCGGATGAAACCTCCATCGAATCGGTGAGCGGCTTCGGCTTGGAACATGAGGGCGGCTATTCCGAATCCGGCGCCATACTTCCGGAGCGGGTGGTTCTGGAACGGAACGCCCTGAGTTATGCCCGCCAGCTGGGGGGCGATCAAAGCGGCAGGCTGCCCCTCTACGCGCTGAGCCGCATCTCCGCGTGCGCCGACATAGCCGCGACCAGGGATCTGGCGCCGGCGGGCTCCGAAGAAGCCCAAAAGGAAGCCGCCGTGTATGTGTACCGGGACCAGGGGGGGATCGTGTCGATCCAGACCGGCCCGGCCCCGGTGTACGGCATGGGGGTGGACATAGGCACCACCACCATCGTAGTGGCCCTGCTCGATCTGCTCACCGGCCAGATCCTGGACCGGGTTTCCATGATAAACAAACAGCGGGAATTCGGGGCCGATGTTATTTCCCGAATGCAGCGGGCCAGCAAGGGGGAACTGCCGCAGCTCAGCGGCAGGGTGCGGAAACAAATATCGGAGGGCATAGCGGAGCTGTGTGAAAAAAACGCCGTCCGCCCCCGTGATGTTTGCAAGGTGGCCATCGCGGGGAACACCACCATGATGCACCTGCTCATGGGCTTTAGCTGCGCCACCCTGGGGCAGTACCCCTTCACGCCGGTAACCCTGGACTTTGTTTCCTGCGCTTACCCGGAGCTCTTCGAAGGGGATCTGTCCTGCGAAGTAACGACCCTGCCGGGGATATCCACCTATGTGGGAGCGGACATTACCGCGGGGATCTTCTTTACGGAAATGCACCGGAGCGCGGAGCCCACGCTGCTTATGGACATAGGCACCAACGGCGAAATGGCGCTGATGGTTTCGGGGAAGCTGCTCTGCACGGCCACCGCGGCGGGCCCGGCCTTTGAGGGGGGCAATATACAGTGGGGCACCGGAAGCATACCCGGGGCGATTTCCCAGGTTGCCTGGCGGGACGGAAAATTTGAAATAAAGACCATAGGAAACCAAACCCCCGCGGGGATCTGCGGGTCCGGAGTGGTGGACGCCGTATACGAAGGGCTGCGAAGCGGGTTTATAGAGGGCAGCGGCAAGTTTAACACCACGGTTCCTGAAAGCGGAATTTTCCTCGCAAAGACCACGGACGGACAGGACATCAACTTCTGCCAAAAGGATGTTCGGGAACTACAACTGGCGAAAAGCGCCATCCGATCCGGGCTGGACGCTTTGATCCGCCATGCGGATCTGTCCTACGACGAAGTCAAGACCCTGTATATAGCCGGCGGCTTTGGGTACAACCTCAATTTTAACAGCGGCGTGGGCATAGGGCTTATACCCAAGGAACTGCACAGCAAGATCCGGCTTATCGGAAACAGCTCCCTGGGGGGAGCGGTGCGTTACCTCCTGGACCGGCAGAGCGAGGAAACCATAAACACCATCATTGGCATGGCCGGCGAATACAGCCTGCCCGAGGATGCCTACTTCAACGAGATGTTTGTGGAAAACATCACCTTTGACGATTTTGATTAGATGCGCTGTCAACAGGTTGGGTCCCGCTGAGCCGCGCCCGTGATATAAGGAACTGTGCAGAAATAACATGACCATTTGGTCATGTTATTTCTTTATTGCATAAGCAATTAAAATAAAATGCTGTGCATTTTATTTATGCACAGTTCCTAAGGCGGGGGCGCTGCGGGGCTCAACTTGCTGACGGTGTTATTCCTGGGGGGTATCTTCCAGTTCCAGCAGTTTAAGGGTTAACAAGAGGTGCCACTGATTTTCGCTGTCCTCGATGTTGAAGCCCCCAATGTCCCTGATCCGGTTCAGGCGGTACATAAGGGTGCTGCGATGAATCCCAAGCTCTATTGATGTTTGGGTATGGCTCAAGTGGTTTTGAAGGTATTTGGAAGCGGTTCGCAGTAATTCCGCTTTGTGCTTTATGTCATAGTCCCGCAGTTTCATCAGTTCCGGCGAGCAGAGCATGGAGGCCGGCAGTTCTTTTACCACCGCTTCCAGTATATGACGCTTAACAAAGTCGTTAAAATAGTAAAGGTGCGCCAGGGGGGCATTGCGAAAGCCCAGATCCAGGGCAAGCTCCGCCTGTTTGTAATAGAGCTTTAGGTTCCTGAAATTGCCGCCGGAAAACCAGGCGCTACCCCCGGCCTTGAGGCCGTGGTCAATCAGGAAAGTTCCCAGGGCCACGGAAAACCGATCCGCCTTTTTGCCGGAAAATCCGTCAAAAATGTCCACGGCGGATTCGGGGGCGCTTTCCCCGGGATCGGTCAGGTTGATAAACACCGCGGCCGCTCCTTCGTGCTCAAAAATACAGGCTCCGGGAACAATTTCCTTAATGCCGTCGTGTATGACAGCCTCGGGAAAATTGCCGGATCTGCCGCCGTCCAGGGAAACCTTCAGGCACATATACGCATGGGTCTTCAGCCAGTTGAATTTGTCAAGCCGTTCCTGTATGGAGGCGTCGTCCGTATATTCCCCGGTCAGGATCCTCCTGATTACGCCGGAGAGCCGCATCCGCTCAGCCTCATCCTCCGACGCGTCCGCAACCATGGGCTGGATCCGTTCCGCCAGGTGTTCCAGCAGGGAACTGTCGCTGGGGTGAAATTTTCGGGAGTATTCCAAAACCAGCAGCCGGTACTGCAGGCGATTCTGCTGAAAAATATTTACATAGAGGCTGCGAACGCCGGGCATGGCGGTGGGAAACAGCGCGGCCCGCTGCTTGGAATAGATATCGTACGCGGAAAGGTCAATATGGGCGGCGCTCTGTTCATGAGGCATAAAGGACATCAGGGGAAACGCGTCCGCGTACTTTTTCGAAAAACCGATGACCTTGTAATAACTGTCATGGAGGATCAGCGGATTGTTAAATATCCTGTCGCTGCAGTCAAGCATGGACTGGACGGCGCTTCCCCGGACCAGCATATCCTGCAGCTCCGTGTCCCACTCGTCAAAACGGGAGTAGATATTCTGCACGGCGTTGTACACGTCAAAGATCAGCACATCCCTAAAGGCAAATATGGATTCAAAAAATCCCAGGTACCTGTCCACCGTCCCCAAATTCCCGTCCTTCTGCAGGCACAGCAGCGCCGAACGGACCGCTTTTTGAGGCTCCCCGGCGCTTATGGTCTCATCCACAAGGTAGATCTGGCCGTCCTTTATGTCCGCGCCGGAACGCAAAAACAGGGGCCGCTCCAGGCTGAGATCTTCCCCCAGGCTGCCGAACACGGCAAAACTGAAAAGCCCCTTCAATTCCCGGTTCAGGATATCCGCGCTTATCTTCATGGCTTTGCCGGCCTTTGCAAAAGCGCTTCCTCTATGGCGCCGATCAAAGCGTCCGGGGTGGAGGCGCCCGCGCAGATTCCCAGGGTTTCGTAGCGATCAACTTCGCCGGGGATTTCAGCGGGGGTTTCCACCAGCCAGGCCGGTTTGCCGCGGCCCCCCGGACCGGGAAAGGAACGGGCAATATCCAGGAGCCGCCGGGTATTGGCGGATTCCCGGCCCCCGGCGACGATGATTGCGTCCACCTCCCCACAGAGAGCGCGGAGGCTGTCCTGCCTTGCACGGGTGGCGCCGCAAATGGTGGCGCAGACCTCAAGGTCCGGGAAATAGGAACGGATAGCTTCCGCAATGGCGGCGTATTCCGCCATGTCCCAGGTGGTTTGCCCGATAAGCGCCGTTTGAAGCGCCGCCCCTCCGGCTTCCCCGCGCAGTTTTTCCGCGGCCGCCGCGGCTTCACCGGCGCTGCCGACGACAACGCAGTCCGGCGCATAGCCCAAAATACCGATTATCTCGGCGTGGCGCCCTTCCCCGGCAAGGAAAACCCGGCGGCCAAGGCTGCACAATTCCTGCGCCTTGAGCTGGCTGGCCTTTACCTTAGGGCAGGTCGCGTCCAGAAGCCGCGCTCCCCGTCCGGCCAGGGTGTTTTCAAGCCGGGGACTGATGCCGTGGGCGCGTATAACGACCGGGATGCCGCTGAGGTTCTCCGGGATTTTTTCTTCAGTCAAAACCGCAAGGCCCCGTTTCAAAAGCGGCTCCATGGCCTGGGAGTTGTGGATCAGAGTCCCCATGGCGTACACGGCCCCGGACCGGGAAGGCCGGGAAAGCGCCGCTTGGGAAAGCGCCGCGTCCGCCATTTCCATGGCCCGGCGCACCCCCATGCAAAAACCAAGCGTTTCGGCGCGGCGCACCCTCATCGCTGGGCGGAGGACTTTGCCGTAAGCCCTGCCGGGGCCGTCTGGGGATTTTTTTTCCCGGACCGTTTCATGGCCCGGACATTCCAGAGATTAACCGTCCCCGAGGCGATAAAGATGGTGGAGTATACCCCCGAAACCATGCCTATTATCAGGCACAGGGCAAAATCCTTCATGGACCCGGTGGTGAAGATAAAGAGGGACAGAACCGCCAGCATGGTGGTCATGGTGGTAATGATGGTGCGGTTCAGAGTTTCCGTTAAGGATCGGTCCAGAATGTCCGCCAGTTTTTCATCAGGGTAAATCCGCTGGTTTTCCCTGATCCGGTCAAAAATAACGATAGTATCGTTGATGGAATAACCCAGGATGGTCAGAATCGCCGCAATGGTGGTGGTGTTAAACTCCATCCGGGTCCAGGCAATAAAGGCCACGATAATAAGCGCGTCGTGGGCAATGGCTAAGACCGCGCCCACGGCAAACTGCGGCTTAAACCGTATGGAAGCGTAGATCAGGATGAGCAGCAGGGTAAGGCCCATGAGGAGCCCCGCCTGATCCGAAAGCTGCTTGGAAAACCGGGAGCCCACATAGTCCGACCGGGTTACCGCCACGCCGCCTTCGCCAAAGACCGCTTCCAGGCTGTCGATGATCTTTTCCGCGGGGACGCCCCGGCCCCCCTCTATTTCGCTGTCCTCCAGGCGGATCATAAAGCGCCGTTCAGACGCGGCTCCCAGAACCTGGACCGAAACTGTTCCCAGGGGGGAGAGGGCGGAGCGGACATCCTCGATGGGGATTTCCGGCAGGGTGTCAGGAAGGTAATGCACAATGTACGGGTCGGATCCAAGCAGGGGATTCCCCTGGGCGCTTTGGACCAGCCACCGGGTGTCGGCGCCGCTGTCGGCGACAATGTTCACTTCCAGGCCCTCTATCAGAGCGAGGGCGGCGCCCAGATCCCCCATGGCGGCATAGTCGGCAAAGGGGAAACTATGGGTTTCCCCTTCCACGCCGGAGCCGGAGATGACGATATACAGGCCGTTGCGGGTCATGGAAAGGGAAGCGCTGCCCCGGCCGCTATAGGTCAGGCTGAGCGCGGTGGGGGCAAACTGCACCTCCTGGATAAGTCCGGCCCGGAAGTCGACCCCCAGGTTAAAGCCGTTCAGGAAATAGGCGACGAGCCCCGCCGCGATAAGCGCCGCCGAAAGGATCGCCGCGGGAATAAAGAATTTGGAAAAACGAATGATCTTCATTATTTGACTCCCCTTGCCCAACTGACTGAAAGCCTCTTGCTGCCGATTACGTCGGTGCCGAAGTCAAAGATAAGCCGGGACACAAAGAGCGCCGTAAACACCGACGAAAACACCCCGATGGCCAGGCTGACCGCAAAGCCCTGGATGGGCCCGGAGCCAAGCTGGGAGAGGAACAGCGCGGCGATGAAGGTGGTGATGTTGGAGTCCATGATGGCCCAGAAAGCTTTGTCGAAGCCCGATTCTATCGCGGCCTTGCGGCTTTTGCCCAGTTTGAGCTCCTCCTTCATCCGTTCAAAGATGATAACATTGGCGTCCACCGCCATGCCTATGGTCAGGATAAACCCGGCGATGCTGGGCAGGGTCAGGGTGAAGTTAAACGCGGAGAGGATGCTCCCCATAAGGTAAATATTCAGGAGCTGGGCGATCACCGCGTTCACTCCGGCAACCTTGTAATACCCCAGCATAAAGATCATGACCGCGGCCAGGCCGCCCACAAGGGCGTACAGCCCCTGGCGTATGGTGTCCTCTCCCAGGGAAGCGCCTATGGCCTGCTGGGTTATTACCTCAAGCTCCACCGGCAGCGCCGCGGTCCTGAGCATCAGCGCTATGTTATTGGCCTCGTCAACATCAAAACCTGTCAGGCGCACCTGATCCCGAATGGCGGTCTGTATGGTGGCCTGGGATCTGACCCGGTCGTCCAGCACTATGGCCATAAGCTGCCCCACATTGGCGGAGGTAAGCTGGTAGAAAATCTCCCCCCCCTCGGCGTCCAGGAGGAAGGTAACTTCGGGCTTGCCGTCCAGACTGTTCCGCTCCACCAGGGCGCTCTTGATATGGTTGCCGTCCAGACCGACTTCCCGCTTTATCGCGGTGTAGGCCAGGTTGCCGTAGCCGTCCCGCTCATGTTCGTCCAGCCCGTACTGGTCCCTGGAATAGACCCCCCGGATAAGCACGTCGGAGGGAACCACCGAAGGGTCGATGAGATCCCCCGTCGCGTCAAAGGTCGAAGTAGGATGGCCGGCGTAGTATTGGGCAAAGCTATCCGCCGCCTCCCGGTCCACGATGTGGAAGTTCAGGCTCCCCCGGCCCATGATGATGGAATTGATCCGCTCCGGATCCGCGGAACCGGGAATTTCCACGTAGATCTGATTCGCCCCCTGGCGGCGTATCACCGGCTCGGTCAGGCCGAAACGGTCGATGCGGCTGTTCAAGACCTCCAAAGCGCGGTTGACCGCATCTTCCCGGTCCTCTTCGGTCAGATCCCGCCCCAGCCGTTCCCGAAGCGCGTCCATATCGGCCTGCAGCACGATGCTCAAGCCCCCGGACAGGTCCAAGCCAAGCTGAACCGCATTTTTCTGGAGATCCTTGAGCTTAAAAATGGCGTCCCGGTTCCGGATTTCTATGGCATCCAGCGCTTCCTGGCGGCTGGCGAAACTGGAAAGCACCGTCTGGGCGTTCCACTCCGCATTTTTAACGCCCCGGTTATTCTTTTTGGCCAGAGCAATAAGGAAGGACAGGTTTTCCGGCACATCCGCGCCGGAGCGGGCGGCGTCTATCAGTGTTTGCAGATCCGCCCGGGCAGTCTCCGAAGCATATGCCTTAATCTGTTCCCGGGAACCCAGGGCCAGGGTCTGTTCTTCCTTGGGCACCAGAAAATACCAGCGAATGGTGGGAAGCAGAAAGGCAAAACAAATCCCTATCGTCAAAAGAACGATGAAGAACCGGTAGCGTTTACTCATACATCGGCTCCAATAGCTTAACTTTTAGACTCGTCCGTATCGTCCGCAGCCTTTTCTTCCGTTTTGTCCTCAATTTTCTCGGCCTTGCTCACCTCGACTACGGTGGCAATGGCGCTGCGGGAGAATTCGACCTTGGTATTGTCGTCCACCTTAACTACCACCGAACTTTCCCGAACCGTGGCGATAACCCCGTGAATCCCGCCGATGGTAACGATCTTATCCCCCTTCTTGAGGGCGGCCAGCATTTTCTGGGTGTCCTTTTGCTTCTTGTTCTGCGGCCGGATGATGAGGAAGTAGAAAATACCGATAATCAGGATAAAGGGAAGAAAGGTGCTGATAAGTCCGCCGGGTCCCCCTGTGCCAGTCCCCTGGGGGGCGCCCAAGAGAAGGGAGAAAACAAATGAATTCATATAATACACGTCCTTATAGAATAAAACTTGTATGAACTTAGCATGACGGGAAGATAGGGTCAAGTAGCCACCCCCCTATGGGCCCGGTTGGGTTTCCGGGGCTGCGCCTGTACTGTGTGTGAGGGGCCTGGTCCGGGCCGTCTGAAAACGGGCCCATAGGGGGCAGATTGTGTCAAAAGTCATTGCTCTTCGTGCATATAGTGTTGTTGCTGTTTTATACGGCTTTATAACACTATATATAGCGGTGTCATTTCAATTTTTTGACTTTTGACACAGTCTGGGGGCTTAGGTCGCTGGACTTTGTGGTGGGGGCGCTCCGGATATGCCCGTGGGATACGCGGGTCCGTGAGTTTTTGTTTTTTTTCGCATCCAAACTAAAGCAAAATGCCCTGCCGGCGCCCTATACCCTGTATGAGGCCGTTACGTGTTTTACAACAGGGGGCGTGGTATGAGATCCGCTCCCAAATCAACAATCGGGAACCGCTGTTTCGCAGATCACAGGCCCTGGCGCTCTTTGACCAGGTCTTCCTTGAGGCGCAGCTTAGGTTCGTGTTTACAGTGCGCCGCCTGCGGCTTGAGGATGACTGGCTCGCCTTTTATATCAAGCCGGAGGACGGGATGGAGCTTCCGGTCATTATGAAGTGGATCAAACAGACCTTCGCCCAGCGGTATAACCGGCTGACCGGAAGGATAGGGCATATCTGGGGGGACCGGTATTGGTCGGCGATCCTGGAGGGGGAACCGCCCGAGGCGGGGGCGCCGGGAGATGTGTCGACCACCGGGGTCAGACCCCTTAGGCAAAAACAGCGGCGCGGCCCCCGGTTTTCCGATCTTTCCCCCGCTCCCCGGCCCCCTGCGCCCGGCTAAACGGGCCAATACCGCCCCCGGCCGCGCCAAACCCCGCGCCCAAACCTCCGGCAAGCATATTCCGTGGGGAAGATCCGGTTAGCGGTTCAGTTCCGCCAGATCCGCGCGCACCGCTTCCGTCAACTCCGCCGCCGCTTTGGAAAGATCCGCCAAGCGGCTTTCCTTTTCGCTGCGGCGTTTAAGCTCCACCCTGGGAGTGCCGCCGGCAAGGTTCTTGTCCCCCACGACCACCCGGTAGGGTATGCCGATGAGGTCAGCGTCGTTGAACTTGACCCCGGGACGCTCGTTCCGGTCGTCCAGCAGTACTTCTACGCCGTTCTTTTCCAGGTCCGCAGCAATGCTGTCGGCGGCGGCTTTAACGGCGCCGTCGTACTTGATGGGGATGATGATCACGTGATAGGGCGCCAGGGTGATGGGCCACACAATGCCCTGATCGTCGTGATGCTCCTCAATGGCCGACGCCAGGGTGCGGTCCAGGCCTATGCCGTAACAGCCCATGGTAGGGTTGCGGCTTTTGCCGTTTTCGTCCAGATAGTTCACCCGCATGGAACTGGTGTATTTATAGCCCAGCTTGAAGATGTGGCCCAGCTCGTTGCCCTTCTTTTCATAAAGCTCCCCGCCGCAGACAGGGCAGCGGTCCCCGGCGACCACGGTGCGTAGATCCGCGACGAGCCAGGGGACAAAGTCCCGCGCGTAAGCCACGTGGGCATAGTGCAGGTCCCGGGCCAGGGCCCCGGACACCCCGTCGTTCATGGCGGTGACGGTCTC
>JAIROB010000002.1 GCA_031257695.1 Treponema sp.
AGGATAGCCTCCCGTTCCTTGACATCCGGCATGGCCACCACCACCTGCCGGTCGAAACGTCCGGGGCGGAGCAGCGCCGGGTCAAGCACGTCGGGCCGGTTGGTGGCGGCCAAAATGATGACCCCGTCCTTGGAGTCAAAGCCGTCCATCTCCACCAAAAGCTGGTTCAGGGTCTGTTCCCGCTCGTCGTGGCCCCCGCCGTAACCGGCGCCCCTGGTGCGGCCCACCGCGTCCAGCTCGTCGATAAAGATGATGCAGGGGGCGTTTTTTCTGCCGTTCTCAAAGAGGTCCCGAACCCGGCTGGCGCCGACCCCTACGAACATCTCCACAAAATCCGAACCCGACATGTGGAAGTAGGCCACCCCGGCTTCTCCGGCCACGGCCTTGGCCATAAGGGTCTTTCCCGTGCCGGGCATTCCCACCAGCAGCACCCCCTTGGGTATCCTGGCCCCCATCTTGGTGAATTTTTGGGGTTCTTTGAGGAAGGAAACCACCTCCTGCAATTCGTACTTGGCGTCCACTTGGCCCGCTACATCCGCAAAGGTGGTTTTCTTCCCCTCGTCCTGGTAGCGTTTCGCCCGGCTTTTGCCGAACTGGAAAGCCTTGTTTCCCGTGCCCTGCATATTCCGCATCATAAACCAGATAAAGCCGAAGCCGATAATCCAGGGCAGAAATTCCAGAAGAATCCGCAGGGGACTTATCTTGCTGGCCCCGCCGGAGACGCTGATCCCCCGTTCCCGCAGGGTGGGCAGCAGGGAAGGGTCCTGGTAGGGAATAGTGGTTTTGAAATGCCGCAGATCCCCGCCCGCGTCCCGCAAAGTTCCCTCTATTATTCTGGAATCCAGGATCTTGACGGCGCTCACCTCGTTCTGTTCCAGGTAGGCGGTGAAAACGGAGTAGGAGATCTCCTGGGGAGCGGCGTTCCCTTCGGTCCTGAAAAAATAGGCAATAAAAACGCCCACAATGATGAGGAAAAAAAACAGGGCAAAACGGTTCGGCCTGCCCTGCATAGGAGACCGGGAAGGCGGGAGCGGAGAGTTGTTATTTTGATCGTTTGGCATCAATAACCTCTGTAACTATCATAGTGAAAAAGCGGCGTTTCCGAAACACCCGTTTTTACCTCTTTTTCCGAACCTCAAGGAACAGGCAAGCTTCCCGTCGAACCCGGGCCTCATCTTCTCCGGCAAGCACGGCAACGGAACCGTCCCGGGTTCCGGCGATAAAAGCGGCGGTCCCCAGGGCATCTTCGGCAACAACAAGGTCCCGGCCGCGCTCTGCCATATCCGTTCCCCGGCGTTTGCGGCCCCCCAGGACCACAAAATCTCCGGGGCAATACCGCCGCAGCGCCACCGGAGGGCAGGCGAAAAAGCCCGGATCTCCCGAAGAAGGCGGCGGGGTTTTCCCGGCCGCGCCGGAAAGGGCCCGGACACACAGCCACTTTAGCTTATATATTCCCGGCTCTTTAATCAACAGTGAAAAGCCCCTCTCCCCGGGGCGGGACAAGGCCAGGGTGACGCGGCCTGAGCCGCTTTTCAGGACAGCCCTTCCCAGGTCCAGGCTCCGGGTTTTTCCCCGGGCAAAGAGGCGCAGGCTCTTTCGCCTGGGCGGCGCCCCTTCCCCGGAAAGCCGGTCCAGCGCCGCGAAAAGCGCCTCCTCCCGGAGTATGGCCGGCTGGGAAAAAAAGTTGTCCCCGCCGGTGACCCGGCGCTCCTCCGCCTCCTCCCAGGGTATCCTGGCCGCGGCTTCGGTTTCGAGAAAATCCGCGACCAGACGCTGGGTTTCCGCCAGGTCCGCCAGGGTCTTCCGCCAGGAGGGGAAATTTTCGTCCAGACAGGGGATGAGCTTGAGCCTGATACGGTTACGGAGGAACGCCGGGTCTGCGTTGGTGGAATCGGTGCGGTAGGGGATGCCCCGTTCTGCCAGGTAGGCCAGCACATCGGCGCGGCCCGTTTTAAGGAGCGGCCTGAGCACACGGCCCCTTTCGCGGGGCATGGCCGCCAGCCCCGCGGGGCCGGAACCCCGGAGCACACGCATCAGCGCCGTTTCCAGGAGGTCGTCCCTGGTATGCGCCACCAGGATCTTTTCCGCACCGATCCGGCGGGCTTCGGCGTTCCACGCGGCATGGCGGTAGAGCCGGGCCGCGGCTTCCAGACCCAGGCCCCGCCGTTTGGCGGTCCGCGCTACCCTTCCCGGCGGGATGGAAATAACGGAGCAGGGAACGGCCAGCTCCGCGCACAGCGCTTCCACCGCGGCCGCGTCTCCGCGGCTTTCGGCGGCGCTTCGGATGCCGTGCTCCACATGGACGCAACGAAGCTCAAAGGAGCCGTCCCTCAGAGCAGCCAGGGCGGCCAGCATGGCGGAGGAGTCCGCCCCCCCGGAAACAGCGGCAAGAAACACCGCGCCAGCGGGCCGGTTCCCCAAGCCCTCGGCCACGGCCGTTTCAAAGGCGCCCATGGGGGACGGCGCCGCCCGGTTAAGCCTTGGCTCCTTCTTTGGCATCCTTGGCTTCGGCGGTTTCCGCGCCTTCGCCTTCAACGGCGGTTTCAGCATCGGCCCTGGAGAATTTCACCAGCGCCACCACCTGATCGGGATTGGAAATAATACGCACCCCCTCCCCCAGGGCCAGGTCCCGGACGTGGATGGACTGGTTCGCCCTGAGCTCCGAAATGTCCACATCGATACGCTCAGGAAGATCCCGGGGCAGGCACTCCACTTCAATTTCGTGGAGGGGCGATTCCAGAACGCCCCCTTCCCGAACCCCCACGGGATTCCCATGGACATGGACCGAAACCTTGGCCCGCAGGGACACCCCGGCCTCGACTTCGTAGAAATCAACGTGCAGGATCTTGCCGTCGATGATATTCCTCTGGGTGGCCTTTACAAAAGCCTGGCGGGTTTGACCGTCAATATTGATGGTGACAATAGTGCTTTCGGATATGCCTTTGGCATTGTTGACAAATTCCAGGGCGTCCATGTCTATGGACAGGGCCTTGCCGGAACGTCCGTAGACCACCGCGGGAATACGGCCGCCGCGCCTGATCCGGCGGGAGCCGGCGGATCCCGATTCCGTCCGGCTCCTGGCGGCGAAAACAACTTGACTCATGCTAAACTCCTCTTGATCTTTGTATAGACAAACCCGGGACAGCCGGAGCCGCCCCCTGCCGGTCCCTTGAATTAGATCTTTCCTGGGACGACAGGGGTCGAACCTGTGCATGCCGGAGCCAAAACCCGGTGGCTTACCACTTGCCTACGTCCCAATAATTCCTATATTTCCACAGTAGGATCATCCTGAACGTTGCCGGAATCGTACCGGTCCAGAATTTTCTGCTGCAACTCCGCCCGAAATTCCGGGTGGATGGGATGGGCAACGTCCTTGTACTCCCCAACCCTGGTTCTCCGGCTCGGCATGGCGATAAACACGCCGCTCTTGCCTTCGATAATCTTTACATTGTGAACGACGAAACACTCATCAAATGTAACCGTTACGTACGCCTTTAACTTTCCCTCACCGGCTACCTTGCGAACCCTGATATCGGTAATCTCCATGACGTTTCTCCTTTTTTGGTACAGGTTCACTACAACTAGTACTATAATAATACCCGTTTACCCAAATACGCAAGGGGAAATGTCAGGACGGTAAAAAATTCACGTTCCGGCAGACACCCTGATCCGCTTTTTAGGGAAAATCCACGGGATCGTACCGCCTCCGCTGCTTTTTCCGCGGCTCCTCCCTGGGTAAATATCCCAAAACAGGTCGATCCCGACCCGGTGAGCCCGCAAAAATCCGCTCCGTGACTCTGCATTTCCTCTAATATTGTCCTATACGCCCAAGACGGGGCATCGCTTCCCTCAAAAAAAACCTCCAGAAAATCGTTTTCGTAGGGCCACCGGGAAGGAGGGCCCCGGAGCGCTTCAATCAGGTCCCGCTCGGAAGGACCCGCCCGCAGAGGGGCGCCCTGCCTGTTCCGGCGGGCATCCAAAAGCCGGTAAGCCTCCATGGTATGGCTGGGAAACCCGGGGTTTGCCAGCGCCACCGTACAATCCGGCGGCCCTTCTATGGGCCGGATACGCTCCCCCCGGCCGCTGACCCACGCGGCGCCCCCCGCTCCGGCGGTCAAAACGCCCAGGAAAAAAGGCGCGTCGCTGCCCAGTTCCGCGGCCGCCCGTTCAAGCCCGGGCCCGTCAAGCAGCTTAGGATGGCCCGCTTGTTTCGCAAGCTCGTTCAGGGCAAGCAAAGCCGCGGCGCCGTCCGAGGAGCCGCCCCCCAGCCCCGCTCCCATGGGGACACGCTTCTCCAAACGCATACGCAAGGGCCTGTCAAACCCCGTCCTGGCCCGAAAAAGCGCCGCGGCCTTGAGCAGGGAATTATCCCGGCGGGGAATATCCCCAAAGATGCCCCCCGCTTCCCGCTTATAACCCGGAGGCAGCCCGTACTCCGCCATAAACCCGTCCGCCTGCCCGGGATTCCCCACTTCAACATGAAGGGTGTCGCCAAAAGCCAGGGCCAAAAAAATGCTCTCCAACTCGTGGAAACCGTCGGAACGCCGTTCCTTTACCCGCAGATGCAGGTTTATCTTACAGGGCGCGTCCAGGTGTACGGAGGGCATAGGATACTGTATAAGAAAAACAAAACTTTGTAAATAAGCCGCCCCCCTATGGGCCCGGTTGGGTGGGCGGGGCAGCGCTGAGACGATGAAGGGGGGTCCTGTCCGGGAAAGCGTCCGCCGCCCGCGCGTTCGAACACGGACATTGCTGTCCGTGTAAGGTAGGTATTGGGCACATTGCTTCGCATTGTGCTCAAATGCGAGCGGCAAGCGATTCCGCTGCCAGGACCCCCTTTCAGACTTTGTTTATGCGCTGCCCCGTGCCGACTGAAAGCGGGCCCATAGGGGGGCTTTTGAGCGGGGCTTGGGTACAGGGGCTTTGTTTTTCTGCCGTGTTTTTTTTACCGAAAGTCAATTAATCAGCGGGAGATGCGCAGACCCGGACAGTAAGTGAAGCGTCATGGCCCGATATTTTTGATGGTCTCAATATCAAGGCCCGTAATTTCTTTGATTATATCAAGCGGCAAGCCTTTGGCCAGAGCGTTTCGGGCGATTTTTTCCCGGCCCTGTTCCCAGCCTTCTTCCCGGCTCTGTTCAAAACCTTCCTTCCAGCCCTGTTCCCAGCCTTCCTCCCAGCCTTCCTCCCAGCCTTCTTCAAAACGAACCGCCAGCGCGTCGTCCCAGTTCCATTCCGTAAACAACATATTCACTACCTCCTCAGTCCCCCCTATGGGCCCGGTTTAGCACATCGGCAAACTCCAGGCCGGACCGGGCGTTCCGGATACTATAGGCATTATAGTACCCCCGCTTTCCGCCAAGCAAGACGCCGTCGCAGATGACGATGCTCGCTACCCCCCTCGATATTCTGATGCCCCCCCCCCCCCGCACGATCACGCGGCTTTTATTTTGTCCGCCGTTTTCCATTCCTGCTGGTCTAAGGAGGAAGCCTATGGTGTTTCGTTAGGATCCGCTTGAAAATTGTCAATTTTTAAGCGCTTCCTTTTCAGGGCATGCCAGGCCTTCGCCTGGCGTCATTTCGCCATTTATGTACTCGGGGCTTATACCCCAAAAATTCCAAGCCTATTTTCCAAGGAGGAAAATATGAAAAGATTGACATGGTTGGCAGCCGCTCTCACCGCGGTTGTTCTGTCTTTTGTCGGGTGCCCCAACCCCGTCTCCGATGCCACAGACCCCTCAGGCGTCTTCGGCCGCGTCGTTGGCGTCGTTTACGACGAGGTCTCCGGCCTCCCCATCAAAGACGCCAAAGTCGCCATCGACGGCTATGGCGTTATCTCCACCAATGAAAACGGAACCTACATCTTCGAAGACGTTATCCCGGGCAACTACCTCATCACCGTCTCCGCCCCAGGCTATAGCGCCTATTCCGTCCGCACAAACGTGAACGCTGAACGGTATCTGGAAGACGATCCCTTCATGGAAGCGGACAACCTTCGGAAACAGATCGATCTGTTTTCCGAATGGGTCGCAGCCTATCAGGCGGCCAACGGTTCCGACGCTTATCCCGCATACGGCGAGGGGACCACCGGCTACCTGGGATCCAACACTGATAACTCCTGGTACTATCAGGACGGCGTCTATGTTAGCGAGGACGGCAGCGTCTCTATTTCCTCCACTGGAACAGACCCCGCTTTCCCCACCTTCCAGGTCACCTACAACCGCCTCGACGACTACACTTACCGCTACGGCATCGACGCTGGCGTCATCCGCCTCAAACCTCGCTCAGGCGGCTTCGAAGGCAAAATTGAAGTCGCCTTCGAAGTCCACAACTCCGTCGTCCAGGTTACCGACACCAAGCCCGCTAAGGGCGTCTCAGTCTACTTTATCGACGCAGCGGCCAATGGTGTGACGATTAGCGATACATGGAACGGATCCACAGATAAAACAGCCGACCGCGTGTACGGGCCCTTCTATACCGACGATAACGGCTACTTTAAGGCCAGCGAGCTTCCCGCTAAAACGGACTTCTTCGTTGTTATCAGCCCCTTCTCCCAGACAAAAGACGGCATCGATTACTACTTTAATCCTCAAGTAGCTTACACTCCCGGTGATTGGGCTAATCCCATCGTTATTGGAACAACAGCGACGGATCATGATAATGATACCGCCACCCCGGACATAGACCCCACACCCTTCTCCACCGCCACCGGCAACAAAGTCACCGTCGGCGAACAGGAGTATGACGAGGAATGGAACCCCCTCCCCATCGAAATTACAGAAGAAGGCTTCGTCAATATCGGCAAATTAGTCTTCTTCACCGTCGGCAATGTCGCCTACGTCACCGGCGGCAACGTCCCTAACGCTCACAGCCCCCTCGCCGTTACTGACGCCATTACCCTCAAGTTTAACAGGGAAATTGCGGTTGGTGAACTCGTAGCTACCCTTACTTTTGAGTCTGGAAACGCGGTAGTTTACGGCGACTCTAACTCATCAGACCCCAACGAGCAACCTGAAACAGAACAGATTCTCAGTGTCGTTGGCTCAAGATCGGTTTCTGACGGCTTCGAGGTATCCCTCGAGCCCAAGGCTAAACTGAAGGAATACTCAAAAATATCCTTGGCCTACTCGGTGGACGAGGGCAAGCCCTTAGCAAAGCTTAAAGTAGATGGCAAAGCCAAGGACGGCTCCCAGATTTATCAGGCGGGTGCTATCCCGGTTTACACCCGGGAAGGGCTTAAGCTAGTCCAATATGAGTACCTCTCCGCAGCCGTTGCTGCCTCGCAGCGCAGCAATACCGTCAAAACCGAAGTCGGCGGCGCAATTAAACTGATCTTCAACAAGCCCCTCAGCAAGACCTATTCGGGAACCACGTTTACCATCAACGGTCACCCTGCGGACTACAGGTTTGATCCGACCAATCCCAATGCGGTTGTTGTGTTTACCGACTGGGAAGTCTCCGAGGCCGCAACGGTGAATTTCACCGTGGTTTCTGAGGCCGATACCGGCGATGCGCTTTATAATGAGACGTTTGACGCCAGTCTCACCGTTGGCGCAGGGATCCAGCTCATTCTCAAGAGCACCAACCTCTACACTAACGCCCAGGGCGTCGCCTTCGGCCCCGATGCTGCCGCAGACGCAATTTTCCCCGTTGATGGGAAAATTGTCTTTACCTTTGTGGACATTCCCGAAGGCGCCAAGGCCAGCGTCGAGCTAAAGAACGGATCGGAGATTGTTCCGTTGGACAAACCCCCCGAAGTTAGCTCAACGGCGGAAACTCTGACCATTACCCCGTCCCGGATTGAGGTCGGCGGCACCTATACCATTAAGGTAAAGATCACCGACGCTAATGACGTAACCCTGTGGACCCCGAAAAACGGGACTCTGGTGAATGTCGGCCTCCCTTCCGAGGACCCTGCCCCCCCCAACCCCGATGAAGGTCTGATCAAGTTCAAATCCAGCGATTTGAATACCCTTTCCCTGCTCAAGACCAACCTGTACACCGACTACAACGGGATAGCGCGTACTCCGTCTGACTCCGTAAAGATTTTCCCGGTGGACAAGAGCATCGAATTTACCTTCAACAATCTTGACGGTGTTATTGTTGCGGCGGAACTGGAAAAAGTTGTATCATCCCCCGGCACGAATGTGTCGGTATATACCGGCACGCCTGTTGTTGCGGGGAACACGGTAACGATTACCCCTGCCCGGCTTGAGCCCGGTCAAAAGTATACACTTGTTCTAAGAATCGCCGGTGAAGACGGTCTTATCCTTTGGGGCGTCCCGACTCTTTACGATAACGCAACTCCTCCTCAACCTAAAGCAGGCCAGGCAGGTCCGATATATGTCACTGCAAGTAATAAGATCGAGTTTACGACTTCCGAGGATTTGCAGCTTGCGTTGTTGAGCACCAACCTGTACACCGACCCCACCGAAACAAACCTTGGTCAGGAAAAGATCGTGCAACCCTCTACGAGTAATGGCGGT
>JAIROB010000077.1 GCA_031257695.1 Treponema sp.
CCGGGGATCTTGAGCGGCTGCAGGAGGCGGTAGCCGAGGAGGCGCCGCCTGAGCTGCTCCGCTTCGACCTGGGGGACTCCGATGTGTCCCTGCTCCTGAAGGGCTCCTGGAAGGGAACCCTGGCCGCAAACTGGGGCATATCCCGCGGCGAATTGGGCTGGCAGGCCGCATCCACGGATTCCCCCCTCCTTTTTACCCAGGAAGCGGATCTCACCCTTTCCCTCTGGCTCCGGGAACGCTGGTTCGTGGAAGCCGGCTTTTTGGACGACTACGACCTCAACACCTACCGCGCCGGATACCAGGGCAGGGAGGGCGAGACGGTTCAGTACATCGGGGTGGGAAATACCGGCCTGGACTACCCCCTTTTCCCCTACCTCGACCTGGGGGGAGATTCGGCCTACTCCTTCGGCGTGTACGGGCGCTTCGGCATAGGCCCCTGGACGCTGCACAGCATGTTCCGCTACGACTCCGCGGCCAGGGTGGAGCGGATCTTTGTGGGGAACCGGGAGCGGACCTATTCCCAGGTCTCGCCCTCCCAGATGCTGCGGGGCCGCTCCTTTGTGCTGCCCGGGGAAAACCTCACGGCCCCGGCGGTGTACCTGGAGGACAAGGACGGGGATCTGCGGGACGCTTCGGGCCGCCGCTGGCGAAGGGCCCTGCCCGGCGAGTACGGGATCAGCGCCCGCCGCGGCCTGCTGGAACTGGCAGCCGAACCCGCGGGCATGGCGGCGGTCTACTACTCCGGGGGCTACGATCTGGGCAGCTATAGCGCCGGGACCGGCTTCCTCGGAGAAGTCCAGGATTATTTTGACGGCGCCCGCTCGACAATCCGGCTTTGGACCTATCCCCAGCCAGGGGGCGGCGCCGGGCAGCCCGGCACGGTCAGCATCAACGGGCTTACGGCCCTGGTTGTGTACGAGAAGGGCGCGTTCTCCCCCTTCGAAAGACAGAACCGCTACGCGGCCCCCTCCAGCAGTTCCGCCCAGGCGATTCTGGCCACGGCTTCCACCGGGGCGCGGATCGAAGGCTTTGAGGTTCTGCCCGTGGCGGACACCTTAAACTCCGCGAACCTTCCCCTGCTCCCGGTTTCTGAAACACAGCGGAGCGTCTATGAGATGGTCAAGCCCGGCGGCTCCCCGGATCTCCGGGACGGATCTTCCCGCTGGCCCCTGCTCGGCTCCCCCCAGGCGTCCTACCCCAGGCTGTACCTCCCCGGGGGCGGCGTTTTTAACCAGGACCTGACCCTCCGCTTTACCAACTACGGCCCCCCCGGGGTCTACGATATAGGGACAGACGTGGTTCCCGGTTCGGTGGAGGTTTTCCGCGGCGGCCTTCCTGACCCGAACATCGCCTTCAACCAAAGCAGCGGCACGGTGCAGTTGCGGGACCCCGTGGGCGCCTCCGAGACTATCCGCATCGCCTACCTGAAACGGAGCGAAGAAACCAGGCTGGGCAGCCTTGCCGCGGGCATAGGCGCGGTATACCAAAACAACGGGCCCTTCTCCTCCGCCCTGGGCCTGGGCCTGCGCTGGAACGCGGCGGGGGGATCCTTTTCCGAAGCCGGCGCGCTCAGCCCCGGAACCGCGGGCTTTGGGGGCAGGGCGGACTGGGACTACGGGCGGCTTAAAGCCGGAGCAACCCTGGGGCTGGGCTTTGATCAGATAGACACCACGGGCCTCTACCGGATCGCCGGCATGGAGGGCAGCTCGGAGCTGGCTCTGTCCCTCTCCCCCTGGTCCGGCTTTATTTCCCGGGAACCCGCCTCCCCTCCCCTGCCGCTTGCCGGACGCTCCGATCTGATATACCGCAATTACCGGAACACCGATATCCTGGGATCCGCCACCCTCATGCCCATAGACTGGTCCGGCAGCAGCGTTATTGCCGGGAAGAACGGCCCCTATCCGGCGAGGGATCCGGTTTACCAGGAGGTGTTCGTGGCGGAGCCTGAAGACCTGGACGGCGCCGTAAAAACCTGGGCCGGTTTCCAGGTTCCCCTGGGAAGCGACGGGGAGCTTCTGGAGCGGGCCCGGCAAATCATGGTCCCCTTCCGTTTCCACGGCGCCCTTCCCGCGGCCGGGGATGTCAAAGTGGCAGTCCAGTTCGGTTCCCTCCTGGGCGAAGACGGGACCGGCGCCGAGAACCCGGACCTGGCGGTGGAAAGGATCCTGCTTGACTTTTCCGGCGCCCCCTCCGCGGAGTGGACCCCCGCCGTCCTGTACTTCAGCGACGCGGACCGGCGGAAACTCCAGGGCGCGTCCCATATGCGTATCCTCATCATAAGCGGCGGGGCGCCCTTTTCGGGACGGGTTCTTGCCGCCAGGCCGGTGTTGTACGGCTCGTCCTGGCGGCCCGTAACGGTAAGCGCCGGGGGCGGAATAGAAACCGCGCCGGACGCCAACGGCGGCGCCGCGGACGGCTCGGTCTCCCTGCGGGAAACAACCGACGCGGCCCTGGGCTCAACCTACCCCGGGATCATTGACCGGCTCCACCCCCAATCAGCGCGGCAGCAGGTTCTGGAACTGCAATGGAACGATATGGCATCGGGGGGCGTCGCCGCCGGAGCGGACGGCAGGGCGCCGGCCATACCCCTGGAAAGCTACCGGGTCCTGAGCTTTTTTGTCAAAGGCCCCAGGGCTTCCGCGCCCGCGGATCAGGGGGAGCTCAACAAAACGACCCTGCGGCTCATCGTCGCCCAGGGACCCGGCAGCCTGGACAAAGCCGCAGAGACCGCGCTGGATCTGCGGGCGCCCGTTTCCGTCCTCCGCCCCGGGGAGTGGTCCAGGGTGGAGGTCCGCTACGGCGGAGCGGGGCCCCGGGTTTCGGTTAACGGCTGGGAAGGCTCCGGGGACAGCTACGCGCGCTACCGCCCTGGAGCGCTCCGCCGCAGCGACACTGAACAGGGGGATCAGTCCTCGTATATCGCGGCGTTCATTGTTCCTAACGGCGCGGCAACACTGCGGAGCGGCAGTTTTTCTATCGACGAGATCATCCTGGAGGAGCCCGCCGCGTCCTACCGCGCAAACGCCGGGGGCTCCCTGGAATGGTCCTCCCCGGGAATCCTGGCCGGTATCGGCGACACGCCGGTCCTGGAGGATCTTGGGTTCAGGACCGCCCTGGAAACCGGCCTGCGGGGGGACCCCTTTGTCCCGGAGGAATCCCCCGGCGGCTTTGCGGGAATGGAGAGCCGATCCAGCGCCTTCGTCACCCTTTTGGGCGCCCGGGCGGAGGGGGATCTCAGGATCGCCCTTTCCAGGGACGATCTGAACCGGGAATCGCGCTCCTCCTGGAGCGCGGGCCACGCCCTCTCCCGGGGCTTCGGCCCCCTCTCGTTCAGGGAATTCTTCTCCGACTCCCCCCTGGACAGGGCCATGCAGCACAGCTTTAGTGTGGATCTCTCCACGCCGGTATTTTCCAGCCTGGACGCGAAGGTCCTGTTCGGGGATGAAAAGCTGGAGCGCCGCTGGACCGCCGCCGCGGGGCTGCGTCAGGGCGCCCTGGCGCCCCTGGGCCTTTCCCTGGAAACCGCCGCGGCCTGGACTGAAAATTCCGCGGAGACCGGCGAGGGGCTCTCCAACTACGGCCAAACCTGGGCGCGGAGCTGGATGCCCATGATCCCCGATCCGGGGCACAACGCGGACAAGCGGGAGGCTTCCGCCCTGTTCCGCTCCGGCCTTTCGACAACGCCCCTGGGGGCGGATCTGTCCCTGGAGGGCCGCTCCGCGGCTGCCACAACCAGCCCCCAAACCCAATCGGAAACCAGGGGCTCCCTGGACTTTCCCCTGGTTTTGGGAAACTACCGGATCCGTTTCCGGGAAGAGCGTTACTACCGCCGGAACATCCGCGAGGCGGGCGCGTCCGTCCGGGACGACCTCTATCACTACGGGTCTTCCTTTGAAGATTCCCTGCCGCTCTGGACCGCGGCGCCCTTCTACTCGTTCTTCGATCCCGCCTGGGGGGACAACATAGCGCGGGCGCTTGAACAATCCGCCGAAGCGGATCTTTTTGACGCGGGATATTACTCCGACGCCTTTTCCGTCACCGTCAATTTCCCGGAACGGTACGGCCTGCCCTCTTTTTTTCTGCCCAGGGAAGCCGAAGCGGGGATCAAACGGGGCTATGAAAAAAAGCTGGACACCGGCCTGGATATGCTTACCCTCAAGGGCTCCCTGGGGTTTTCTTCCCTCAATATCTTCGGCGCCCTTGGATCGGCCCCCCTTTTCCGCCTGTATCAGACCGATGAATTCCGCCACGCCCTGATCGCCGCGGTAAACATCCCCAGAAACGACGCTCTCCGCTGGCGTTTTCAGGATGAAATAGGCATGGATTTTTTCGGCTTTGCCGGGGCGGTTCTGTCTGTTTCCAACACCTTTACTGCGGGGGTTTCGGGAACCGCAACGGACTACAGAAATTCCACAGGATTCCTGGAGTCCCTGGCCCTCGAATGGACGGTTCCCGTGCAAAAAAGCCTCCTGGGGCTGTTCTACGACCGGTTCCGCGGCAGGGCGCAAAACGCCGCCCTCTGGCCGGCGCTCAGCGCCCTTGCCCGGATGGAACAGGATCTCCTGCGCCGGGAATCCCTGGAACTGTCCATCGACACCTCAGGCGGCGCCGATGATGTCAAAGTTTCGGTCGTCGCGGGCCACGAGTCGCTTGTCCGCGTCCTGGGGCGGCTCGCCTTTTCCGTCTTCGGAAAACTAAATGTTACCCACAATTCGGCAACAGAAATACTGTCGCTCATCGTGACCATAGGAACAACCCTGAACGTCAGTTTTTAGGCGCTCCCCGCCTTTGTCCCGGCATCCCCGTGCCTCGTTGGGGTGGGGGGGCTTTGGGCGCAGAACCTTTGTTTTCCCGCCTCTGCCCGTGAGACCGGTAGTTAAAAGTAAAATTGCTGCCGGGGCAAAAGGCGGGGGGCGTTACGGGGGGCCGCCCCCGTTGAGGGGGGTAGCGGAAAAACCGCAGGTTTTGGAGCGAGGGGGGAGGCTTCCCCCCCCATAAGTCCGGTCTTGAATTGTTTACCAGCAGCCGCGCCTGTCCCTGCCGGTTCCTCCGGAGGTTTTGGGGCGCCGGGACCGGGTTTCATCGGCCGGAGGCCCCGCTTCATAGCCCCTGCCGGTTCGTCCTGAAGCCATGGGCCGGCCGCGGGTTTCGGAAATTGCGGGCCCTACTTCATACTCCTTGCCGTTAAGGGTAAGCTTTACCGGAAACAGCAGCCTTTCCTCCGCGCCCTCCAGCGAGGGAGGGGACACGTAACCCTCTATGGAAACCTGGGCGCCCTCCTTGAGCCCGTCAATAAAGCCAATAAAACGCTCAAGCCCCCTGGTATAATAGGTTACGTCCCCGCTTGCGAGGATGATCCTCCCGCCCCGTAAGCCCAGGGTTCCGTCCACGGCGCTCGTGGCGGGCGCGGGTTGGGCAAAAGCCGCGCCGCACGCAAGGAACGCCAAAAAAGCAAAAAAAATTGTTTTTTTCATGCCATACTCCTGAAATATAGTAAAGTCCCCCGGAAATCCGGGATTTCCGAATACAGTCCGGCATACCAGGCCGGGGGCCTCTAGTAAATATACTGCAAAAACCGTGCCAGGTAATTTTCCAGGACAAAAGAACGAAAAATCCGTATTTTGAGCGTCTTTCCCGCGCTTTTGTGAGAAATTTTTACACGCCTGTGTAAATTATATCCACCGCCGGGATAAGGATGCGGCTGCTTGCGCCGGGCCAAGAAAGCGGAGCTGCGGCGGTGTCAGCGTCGGAAGCGCCCTTGTCCGGATCGAAGTCCACAAAATCGGCCTTGCTGTCGCCGTTTCCCATAAAATCGATACGCAGCGAAGCAATCCCCTTTTTCGCCAATTCCGCCGCAATGAGCTTGTATCCGTTCCCCGCCTCATCCTTGTTTGAGCCGTAGCCGTGGAGCATAACCACGGCGGGGAATTTTCCGGCGCCCTCCGGCAGGGTAAGCACAGCGGGAATTGCATGATCCCCATGGGGAATGAAAATCGTTTCTTCGCGCCCGCATTTGAGCGAAGCGAACTAGCGGGTGGCAAGTGAGTTCCGCTGCCAGGACCCCCAGATAAAGTTATAGTGCGTCCCCGCTAACCCAACCGGGTCCATGGGGGGGGCGCAGCCCATCCAATGCGATACAATGGGTGCAGCATTCCCGAATCAGCTCGGCGTCGTGGGTAATGATAAAAATCGTTTTGCCTGCCCGCGCCATTTCCCGGAGGCAGCGGGACACCATCACAAGCCCCTCCCCGTCGAGGCCGCTGGTGGGCTCGTCAAAAATACAAATATCCCTGCCGGAGAATACGCCGCAGGCCAGGGAGAGGCGCTGTTTCTGCCCGCCCGAAAGGGTTTCAGGATGGGCGTTCCGGTATTCGTGCAGCCCAAGCCCTTTCAGAACAGCGCCCGCTCTCTCAAGCTCTTCCCCGCTCCGCGGCGAGAGGAGGAGGAGTTCTTCGGCCGCGCTGTGGGCAAGGAATTGGGCGCCGGTGTTGTTGGCGCCGCGCCACACCGCGGAAAGACGTTTCCCCGGTTTTGCCGGTTTTCCCCGGATCAAAACCTTTCCGCCCCTTTCCCTGAGAAGGCCGCAGAGTATTTTCCCCAGGGTTGTTTTTCCAACCCCGTTCCTCCCGGTAACGGCGGCAATCATCCCGGGAAACCCCCGGAGGGAAACCCCGGCAAGAATAGTGTTTGCTTTCGCCCGGTAGGATAGGTCCCTGGCTTCTATGGCCGGTTCCCTGTCCCCCCGTTCCGCTTCCTCCGCCGGGGAAGGAAGGCGGGGCGCTTCAATCCGTTCCGGAGAACGGAGCCCCAGGGCGCGGAGCCCCGGGGCGGACAGACCCCTGAGTTCAGCGGGGCTGTATTCCGCAGTAATACTGCCCTGATCCAGATACACAATGCGGTCGGCTGTGTCCATCAGATAGGACAAGCGGTGTTCGGCGATGATCAGGGTATGGCCCTGTTGTTTCAATGCGCTTACAATCTCCGCAAGGCGCCATGAGGACCCTTCATCCAGATTCGCCGAAGGCTCGTCAAAAACATAGATGTCCGGGGACACGGATCGCACTGAGGCAATGGCGGCTTTTTGCATGGCCCCGGAGGAGAGCCGGTCCAGCGGCGCCCGGCGCAGGCTGTCGAGGTTCATGTCGCGGATAACGCCGTCGGTGCGCCGCCGAATTTCCGCCAGGGGGAAGCCAAGATTTTCGCAGGCAAAGGCGATTTCCCCGGCAAGCTCGCCGGAGAAAAACTGCGATTGGGGGTCCTGGAACACGTTCCCCAGGACGCGGGCCCGTTCCCAGGAGGGCATGGCGCCCAGGGGTTTTCCGTCAATTAAAACCTCCCCTGCCAGGGATCCTCCATAATACGAGGGGGCCAGCCCGTTGATCACCCTGGTCAGGGTTGTTTTTCCGTTTCCCGAACGGCCGGTCAAAACCACGCATTCCCCGGTTTCAATGCGCAGGTTGATGTCTTTCAGAACCGGATCCCGCGCAGCGCCCTTGCCGGGAACAGCGCCGGGCGCCGAATCTGACGTGCCGTAGGAAAAACAAACCCCCCGCAGCGCAATCATCCCACGCCCCAATAGAGCAGAACAAACAGCGTTCCTGCTCCGGCCGCCGCCATGCAGAGATAGTCGCCGGCCTTCATTTTTTGTTCGTAGTAGCTTTCCCGTTTGACCGGGGCTTCAATGCCCCGGGAAATAGCCGACACGGAAAGCTGATCGGCTATTTGCAGGCACCGCAAAAGCAGGGGAACCAGGATGTATTCAAACACCGCCAAAGGGCGGCGCAGCAGGTTTCCCGGCTTAAGGATCCCCCGGTTACGCAAAGATTCGCCCAGGCTCCGCAGGGCCGTCCTCATGGTCGGGAAAAAACGAAAAATAACCAGGGTCCCCAGGATTACCGGCGCAGGCACACGGAGGCGGGAAAGGAACGCGATGAGGTTTCCCGGGGGGCTCGACATGAGATCCCAGGAAACGATAAAAACCGGAGACAGCCACCAGAGGGTATAGATATAAAATTCGGATATGATTTTTGTATGAAAGCCATGACGGAGGTTCAGAAACACCATAAGGCTCAAGAAGCCGTAAACTGCCAGCCAGCTTATGAATTGTTTCCATGCCTGTTGAGCCAGGAGGTAAGCCAATCCCATGAGGGAGAGCGCCCAGACACGGTTGAGGTCCGCGGCAAGGGAAACCCCGAGGATAGCGCAGAACAAAACAAAGACCTTGGCCGCCGTTGAAAATCCGCGGACATACACGGGGCGGCTCTCCGCGGCAAGGGCCCGGGATAAGGCCCGTTCTCCGGGGGGCATTTACAGGATCCCCGCTTTGGCAAAATGTTTTTTCATAAGGCCCCTGGCTAAAAGGCATCCCAACAGGGCGCAGATCAGGTTGATCAGAACTATCGCCGCAATCCAAAAAGCCTGGGAATAGTAGGCAGCGTAACTGTCGATATAGTCCCGGGACATACCGCCTGCCAGGACGTTTTTTTCAAAATCCTCCCAGAAAAACCAGACAGGCAATAGATTCACCCCCGTAGAGAGGACACTCTGCAGCGCCCAGGCCGCGCTTATTTTCCGGTAGCTTTGACAGGATCCTTCTTTCCATAGAACGATTTCGCAGAGAAGGCCCGTGACAACGAGATAGGGCAGCAGAAACCAGTAGCCCATGATCAGGTACATTAACCCTGTCATGGTCAGGTAGATGAGGGTGACAAAACGCTTCGCCACCCGGCGGACCATCAGCGTGTACACCGGGGCGCATACGAAGGAGCTGATCCCTATGGTAAACACCATGCTGATAAAGTGGTTGAGCATACAGACCGCGTTGACGGCAAGCTGTATCACGATGAGCAAAACGCTCAATATAACCGTGACAATAACATCCCTGACACTAAGCCTATTCATATTCATGGCCGCTCCTATAGTTATATTTTTCTAACATATTGGCAAAAAAAATAAGCCGGATCCGGCGGCAGCTCCCTCTGTTCGTCCGATAATGGCCGTTATCGGCAACCCTCAACAGCATAGGGGAAAAAATAAACTTTGTCAACACGCACGCGCCCAGGCAGGACTTCTCTTTCAGATGAACCACCAACCTCACGAACTACACGAACAAATCCGATAAGATACCATGGAGAAGAGCTAAGGAACTGCCGTTTCGTGTGGTTCGTGAGGTTGGTGGTTCATTTTTTTTAAGCATTCCGGGTGGTTCAATTTCCGCCGGAAGGGTGGTATACTGATCCCATGGGTCCTGGTGAAATCGGCACGGCGCTTGTCCTGGTGGCGCTGTTGCTTTGTTCGGCGTTTTTTTCCGCTTCGGAGACCGCCTTTTCTTCCCTGAACCGCATCAAACTGAAAAATTTGGCCGGCAAGGGGCATAAACGCGCTGCCCTGGCCTTAAAGTTGGCGGAGAATTACGACAAACTCCTCTCCACGGTTTTGATCGGCAATAATATTGTGAACATCACCGCCTCCGCCCTGGGGACGGCGCTCTTCGTGGGTCTTTTCGGCGGCATAGGGGTGACCATTGCCACGGTGGTTATCACCACGGCGGTGCTGCTCTTTGGCGAGATTTCCCCCAAAACCATGGCCAAGGAGGCCCCGGAGGGGTTTGCGGTGTTTTCCGCGCCCATACTGTACTTTTTTGTGGGGCTCTTCGGGCCGCTGAACCGCGTGTTCACCCTGTGGAAGGGCTTTATCGTCAGGGTTTTCCAGGTGAAGGCGGACCGGTCGGTGACCGAGGCGGAGCTGCTGACCTTTGTGGAGGAAGTGCGCCAGGAGGGGGGGATCAACGCCCAGGAGGAGGACATGATCCGCCGGACCATCGAATTTGACGACCTGACGGCCCAGGAGAT
>JAIROB010000029.1 GCA_031257695.1 Treponema sp.
ACGAATACGCCCATCACCTCCACGCCTGTTCCCTGGGCGGCTCCCTGCCTTCCCGGTCCCACACCACGGAATTTTGGGCCATACTGCACGATCTTCTGGAAAAAGCCGAAGCCGGGGGGTCTTACAAAAATGTCTATGCCGCGTCGCCGGAGCTTTCGGAGTTGACCAGGACTATCCGGGAAAAGTACCTTCTGCAAAACGGCAGCCTGGTCAAAGAGCTGGGGATGCTGCTCATCAAAGCCGGGGAGCTCTGCGACGCCATCGGCGCCCGGTTTGAGGACTATATAGACCGGGTCCTCTGCATACCCCGGCTGGCGGCCAAAACCTCCATAAAAATGTTCGAGTACGACCTTAACCCGTCCCTGGGCTCCGACAATATGCGTTTCCTCGCGGGGATCAGGAACGGGGAGGATCGGAGGGCGGCGGAACAATCCCTCCTTGCGGGGAAAAGCCCGGACGCGGTTAAGCGGGAGGCCATGAAAAGGCCCGTGGAGGAGGATCCCCGGCTGAGGCTGGAAAAAGAAAAGCTCCGGCTTGAGCGGACCATCGGCTCCCTGACCAGGCGCCTGGACGAAGTTGAGCGGGAACTGGATAACATGGGGTAGCCGCCGGACGCCGCGCAAAGGCTGATAAGAGATGCTGTTCCAAAACTTCAGTTTTGGAACAGCGACCTTGGATTTACGGGAAAAAGCGGGCTGCAGGCCGCTTTTTCCAGGAGCCTGTGGAAAAACCATAGGGTTTTGGAACAGGCTCAAGACCCTGGGGAATCGATTTATGGCCTGTCATCCTTTTTGATCAGTTCCGCTATGGCCCCTATGTCAAGCCCTTCCAGGTTTTCCCGGGTCCCAAGGTTCCGCAGAATAAGGCCGCTCTCCGCCGTATCCCCCGGCAGGATCATCCAGGGTATTCCCTTCTTCTCCGCCGCCATGTACTGCTGGGTAAGCTTTTTTTCCTCCAGAAACACTTCGCAGTTGATCCCCGCTTCCCTGAGCTTTTGGGCCAGGGCCTGGGCGATCCCGCCGTCCGCTTCCCGGACGCAGGCCACCGCTGCCCGGGCGTAGCCGGGCCGTCCCCTGAGTCTGCCCAGGCTCTCCAGCGCCGCGATAAGCCGGTCCAGGCCTATGGAGGAGCCCACCCCGGAGATTTTTTCCTTTGAGTACAGCCCCGCCAGATCGTCGTAGCGCCCCCCCGAACAGACCGATCCGATGCCGGGCAATTCTTTAAGAAAGGTTTCGTAGACTATGCCGGTGTAGTAGTCCAGCCCCCGGGTAATGGAGGGGTCCAGGATAAAGGAGTCCGCCGTCCCCGTGTCGATCATAAAGCGGCGGATCAGGGACAGCCGCTCCGATTCCGCGCAGGGCCCCCCCGCCGCGGCGGCGAGGGCCGCCAGGGTTTCTTCAAAACTGCCCCTGGGTTCGATGTAGCCCAGAATATTCCGGGCCGCTTCGTTTCCCGCGATGGCTTCCAGCTCCTCCCTGGTGGCTTCAGGGCCAACCTTGGCGAGTTTGTCCACGGAGCGCAGTATTTCCGCGGATCTGGCGGAAACGCCTATCCTCCCCAGGAAGCGGTTAAACAGCCCCCGGTGGTTGACGCGGATCCTGACATCCCCGGCGTCAATGCGCGCCAGGGTCTGGCGGATCATCAGGAGTATCTCAAAATCAGCAGCCGCGGTGTCGCCGCCCACGGTGTCAAAGTCGCACTGGGTAAATTCCCGGTACCGGCCCCGCTGGGTGTTTTCCCCCCGCCACACCTTGGCGATGTGGTAGCGCTTAAAGGGCAGGGCAAGGTCCGCCCGGTGCTCCGCGAGGTAGCGGGCGAAGGGGACGGTCAGGTCGAAGCGGAGCGCCACATCCCGGCCGCCGTGGTCGGTAAAGCGGTAGATCTGTTTCTCCGTTTCGCCGCCACCCTTCCCCAGCAGTATTTCCGCGTACTCCAGCGCGGGAGTGTCGATGGGGACAAAGCCGAAGGAACGGAAGGACACTTCGATCTTTTCCACCAGCGAACGGCGTTCAATTTCCGCGGGGGGCAGAAAATCCCTGAAACCCTTTAAAACCCGGGGTTCGATTATGGCAGACATGATAACTCCAAGGGGCGGTCTTTTTCAAAACCCGGTTGTTGTAACCGGGCTCAAGGGCCTGGTCTATTTGGCGATCTTCACCGGATTTCTGACAGTATACCAGTAGTCGTCTATTATTTCTACCAGTTCCGGCGAAAAGGAGAGGCGGGACACGGTTCGGACCGGCCCCTGGGGGAGTATGTCGGCGGAGACCACGGACCCTGTCAGGAGCAGGCGGTACTTTCGCAGCATAACTTCGTAGGTCACCGGGGTTCCGGGAAAGCGCACCGGCGATCCCTCCGCTTCCATGTGCTCTATGCTTTTGGAGGTAAGGCTGAGGATCTGTATTTTCCGGCTCCCCCTGCCGGGCTCGGAGATCGCCGATTCCAGGTTATACCCCAGTTGCTTCGCCGCCGGGGGGGTCATTTTTATCAGCGAATCCCCGTATTCCTCAAACTGGTTTTGCAGCCGCTCGTATGTTTCCAGAAATCCCCCCAGAAGGATGATCAGCTCCTCCGGGGTGGTCTTAAAATCCACCACAAAAAGCCCGGTATTGTCCCGGCCCTTCATCTGCCCCAGGGACACGAGGTTGCAGCGGAGCAAAAATTTCGCCGGCGCCCGGTTGGGGGGGGCAAAGGAAATGGACAGGCCCACGATGGCGTTGACGTACTTTTGGAAGAAGATCAGTTCCCGGGGAGAGATGGCGGCAAGAAAAAGCGAACGTTTAAAGCCGAATCGAAAGGGGATACAGTCTATGCTGTATGCCTCGATTTTAAACATACACTTGTTTTTTTCAACCCCCAACCGTGAGAGCGCATAGGGCGTACAGGTAATGGTCCGGTCGCCGTATTTCCCCAGGTAATTGTTTGCCGTTCCGGTTGACGAACTGGGCATATGCCATGCGCTCCTGTCAGGTATTCAGGTCTGGTTATTTGTTGTACTGCTTCAAATCATAAATCAACTGCCGCGCCCGGTCCCTGACCGGAGAAATATAACGGCCGTCCGCGATACGCATAATGGTCCGCAGCGCAGAGGGATCCTTGAGGCCGCCGTTTTTTTTCGCCAGGGTTTCAAAGGCTTCCAGCGCGGAAAGCGCCAGGAGGTTGTCCGGGTTTAGCACGTCGAACCGGGTTACCACCCAGGAAATGGTATTCGCCGTTTCCTCGTTTTCGTTCAGCCCTATCTTTGCCAGCGACTTGACCGCCTCGGTCAGCACCATAGGCTCGGGATCGGCCAGCATCACCTTTAAAAGGGCGTTCTTCGCCTCCGGGGTGCCCACTTCCCCCAGGTAGACCACCGCCCTGGCGCGGACATCGGGAAAGTTGTTGATCATCCTGCCGTTTTCCCGGGTCTGGTTGGTAAGCCCCTCCAGGGCAAGGTATTCCAGGGCGTTCCGCACGTCGTCGCTGGTATTGCCATGCCCTATGGCCTCGCCGATATACTCCAGGGCGACCAGCTTCATATCCCGGCCTGTGGCCACGCTCTGTTCCCGGATTATCATGTTTTCAATGGATTCTTGAAGATACGATTCTTCTACGGACATCTCCTGGGCCGTTGCCGCGGCCGCCGCCACGAGGCATGCCGCTGCCGCCGCAAAAAATTTTTTAATCCCCATTTCTAATGCTCCTTGTTCTATAGTATCCTATAGAATTAGCTGGAAAATGCTATTTTCCAGGCGCCTTCGGCCTTCACAAACTCGAAAAGCCGCAAACGCTGCTTTCGGGCATTAACCGTATACGCCTTAACTCGATTATGGCTCAAAAATTCAATATCATCAAGGGATGCGTCCACCCTGATATTCTCCCGGGAAGCAACCACCACGTAGGTAAAGTAGTCCTGGGGGGTTTTGAGGACGATATTCTGGCCCTTGAGCTGCTGGGATGATTCGGAAAGCCGGGCCAGATAGTCGGGCGAACTGATGGCGGCAATAAAGTCATCCGCCAAATAGGAAAACCAGACCTCGTAGTCCCTGGCCCGTATAACCCGGTTGATTTCGGCAATAAGGAGCCGCATCTCATCCATGGTAGTTTCTTTTTCTTCCACAGTAACGCTCTGGGGATCAAAGCCGGTTTCGTATTCCTCCGCCTCCTGCAGGGCAGCCGCCTGAACCTCAAACGCCGGATCTTCAAATACCGGATCAGCGAACGCCGGCGGCGGAATATCCGGGGCGGAAGCCTCCGGCTGGGATTCCGGCCCGTTGCTCGCGCAGGAAAAGATGCAGATAAGCGGAATAACAAAAAACAACGTTTTCATCACTACCCCTAGGATAGCATAGCATAAAAAAAAAATAAAGACTAGAAAATTATGACAAAAGGGGGTAGGGTGATACAACCATGGTAAAAGCCGCTTTTTCCGGGTCCTTCGATCCCCCCACCTTTGGGCATCTTAATCTGATTGAGCGTTCAGCCGCCCTGTTTGAGAGTCTGACCGTGGTCTTGGCGGAAAACCCGCGCAAGCAAAGCCTCTTTTCCCTGGAAGAACGGATATTCATGGTTTCCGAGCTGGTCAAACCCTGGAAAAACGTCGTTGTGGAAAGCTCCCCGGCGCTTACGGTGGATTTTATGAGGGACAGGGGAATCAGGATCCTGGTGCGGGGCATCCGGGGAGCGCGGGATTTTCCCTACGAATTGGAGTTGTCCCTCTGGAACAAGACCCTTGCCCCGGAAATTGAGACCCTGTTCCTGACCGCCGACCCCCGGCACAGCCTGGTAAGCTCCTCCGCCGTCAAGGAGCTGGCCGGCTTCCATCAGGATCTTTCCGCCTATGTCCCGCCCCTGGTTGAAGCGGCTCTGAAAAAGCTGTTTTAAACCCCCGGGGCGGGGCTCGCGGCAATTTAGAATGAGGAGGTTCAGGATGAAGGAAAGACATTTTCTCCCGGCAATACTGGCTCTTTCGCTGCTGACCGGCGCCTGCGCGAGCCCGCCCCCGCCCTTGCCCCCGGAAAGCGGCAGCCCCGCTCCGGTCAGTTTTTGGAATTCCATGCCCTCGGGGGATCTGGTTTTTATAGGCGGGGCGAATTTGCGTTCCAACCGGGAGGAGTCCCTCAGCCTGGCCCTTCAGGACATTGCCCGCAGGGTATCGATCTTCCATGCCGTGGAGGGAGAATTCGTTTCGTATCTTAAATCCGGCTCCGGCTTTTTTGACTATTCCTCGGACACCGAATCTTCCCTTGTCTTTAACGAGGATTACCTGGGATTTACGGAAAGCCTGGAGTACGATCCCGGCGCCGATGTTATGCAAATCGACAATTCAATTTTTGTCCGGGCGCGATTCAAAGGACCGGAGCCCCTGAACATAGGCTATGCGCTGCCTCCCCCGGCAGAGGGCAGGCCCGTCTGGGTTGACAACCCCCCCATGGAAATTTCCGGGTACCTTGTGGGGACAGGCTATGCCGGACGACGGTCGAGCCACCGGGACACGGTCAACGCGTCCTTCGAGGCGGCTATTTTTTCCATCATCCGCACCCTTTCCGGCCAGGTTTCCGCCGGTTCCACGAACTATCAGGGCCCCGGAACCTTTGACTATCGCTCCGCCAGCGACACCACCGTAAAAACCCGGGGAAAACTGAACAGCTTTTATGTTCTGGACACCTGGATAGATCCGTCAAACCGGAGCGTATGGACCCTGGCCGTAGCCCGCCCCGGGGAAACCGAAAAGTAAGTCCCTTCTATAATATGAGGAATTTGGGCGCATCCTGCCTGGTGGCAGGACCGGGCTATACGCTCCAATTCCTCGCCCGCCCTGCGGACGGGCTGCGGGATTTCCGCTCCTATCCCTTGCGCGGCCTGGCGGCAGGGCCGGGTCGTCAGGCCCTTGGGCTGGCAATTGTTCGTGGTTGAATTCTGAATTCCCGCCCCGGGAAAAAAATTCCTTGACAAACCTTTCCCAGGGGGTTACAGTAACATCGGCATATTTCAACGGAAGGGGGTGTGAATCCTCCGCTATGCCGTAACTGTGAATGGGGATGGTTCCGCTATTGACAGCCACTGGTCTTTATAGACTGGGAAGGCTGGCGGAATGTTCTGAGCCGCAGGGTTTCGGACCCCACAAGCCAGGAGACGTTGGTCTGCCGATACTACGTTTCTTACAATCCCGGGCAATGGGTTGTTAGAGGACCTTCGATGTTCGCTAAGCAAAGTTTCTCCCCGCCTGCGCGGCCGGAGGCATTTCTGCCTTCCGTGCGCCGTGGAAGGTTAAGGAACCCACCGGTTTCGGGAGAGCGCCCAGGCCCCTTGTCCTCCCGGGAATCCCCGAACAAAATTCGGGGCGGTCAAGGTTTGCCCCCCCCACCCACGTTTTTTAGCGAACCCGCGAACTAACAAGTTAAACGTTCCCCACAAAAAAAAGACGCCGCGACAGGAAAGCGCCTATTGCCTCAGAGCCTGCTCTGAGCGCCCAGTGTCGCAGCGTCTTTTTTTTGCGTGTGGACAGGCGCTTCAGTGTTTGTCCATGGGGGAGCGGAGTCCCCGGCAGCCGGGGTTGACTGCATTTTCTAAAATCCCAAGGAGGCACTGATGATGAAAAATTGCGCGAAAAAACCCATGGCGCTGTTGATCGCGGCGCTATTGATCGCCGCTGCGGTTCCCGGCTTGACGGGATGTTCTTCCCCTTCCGGCAACGGAGAGGATGACTACCACACCGTCGCTTTTGATGTTTCAGGCGGGGTTCCCGCGCCGCAATCCCAGTCTGTGGCAAATGGAGGCAAGGCCGCAGAACCCAGCCCGGTTCCCGCCAGGGAGGGCTATGTGTTGGAGGGCTGGTACACCGAAGCGGCCGCCACGAACCGCTGGGATTTCGCCGTGGATACGGTGACGGCGGATATAACCCTCTACGCCAAGTGGCTGCCGGCGGAGGAGGGGAGCTGGACGGTCAGTTTTAACGCCGCCGGCGGAAGCCCTGCTCCCGGCGCCCAGACGGTGAATGACGGCGGCAAGGCTGCGGTTCCCGAACCGGTCCCCGTGAGGGAAGGCTATGTATTGGAGGGCTGGTACACCGAAGCGGCCTATACGAACCGTTGGGATTTCGCCGTGGACACGGTGACGGCGGATATTACCCTCTACGCTAAATGGACGCTCAAGCAATACACCGTAACCTTTAATTCCAGCGGGGGCGGCGCCGTGGAAGCCCAGACCGTGGAACACGGGGACAAAGCCGCGGAACCCGAGCCGCCGGTCAACGGCGCCCTGATACTGGAAGGCTGGTATAAGGAAAGCTCTTTAACTACCCGGTGGGATTTTGATTCCGACACCGTTACTGCGGACATAACCCTTTATGCCGCCTGGGTGGAGGTTCTTCCGGGCTACCATCTGGTCAGCTTTAATTCCCGGGGCGGCGCGGCCGTGGCGGCTCAGACCGTGGCGGAAAACGGCAGGGCCGAAGAACCGGATCCGCCCGCCCGGAACAACTATGTGTTTGACGGGTAATATAAGGAAGCCAATGGAGTAAACATCTGGGACTTTGCCGTTGACACGGTTACTGCGAACATCACCCTCTACGCCAAGTGGACCGTGACGGTCAGCTTTAACACTAACGGCGGAAGCGCCGCTCCGGCTCCGCAGACCCTGACCCGGGGCGGCCTGGCAGCGAAACCCGCGGCGGACCCCGTCCTGGCCGGCAAGAACTTTGCGGGCTGGTATAAGGAGGCCGCCGGGACTACCCCATGGAACTTTGCCGCGGACACCGTTACTGCGAACACAACCATTTATGCCAAGTGGGACTTTGTCCCGGTGTCCAACATAAGCAATGTGCCGAAGGACGGCATAATCGGCGAGATCCTGAATCTCAGCGGCGCCCTGGTGGAGCCCTCCGACGCGTCCCTGCGGACCATTGTGTGGAGCGTTAAGGAACTGTAAGATAATAACTTGTTATATTTTAGGTGAAATTATATAATTCCAATCTCCATGAAAAGCGTCTCTTGTTATATTAAGGTTAGCTAATTCTTCATCAGTCACTTTTGTTC
>JAIROB010000051.1 GCA_031257695.1 Treponema sp.
CGCAGATCCGTTATCGTCAGCTCCGCCCCATGGGAAGCCAGGTACCGGGCGGACTCCAGCCCCCCCCCGTGGAGCCCCAGCCCCATAACCAGCGCTTTTACCCCCGAATACTCCACAACATCTCCTCAGGCCCATGGCCGCATTTTTCCCTCAAGGCAAGGAGGGGGAAGGGGGAGGTCTCCCCCACGGGCGCACTTCGTTGCGCCCTACCCCCTCTACGGGGGTTCCACCCCCGTAACGCCCCCGCTTTTATCACAGGCATAGTTCGCGGGGCCAGGGTATCGGCGTTTACTTTTTCATCTCCCCATTTCCTTAAACCCGGCGTACTTTAAAGAAAAAATGAACCACAAAGTCGAAGAAGTCGAACAAGTTCCGGTTCCAAGCCTTGTGTTTACTCTTCCTTTTTCGACTTAGCGGTAAAAAATTCTCCAAATCCCGGTAATTCCGCAGCGATTGGAAAGTAAACGCCGATGCCCTGTCGCGGGGCCTTAACCCATTGACAGGGGAGACTTCCCCCCCTCAAACCCGCAGGATCTCCCGCCATTGCCCCAAAGAGAGCTTCATAGTATAGTAGCCGATATGGCGCCTCTTGAAATAGACACTCCCCGGCCCATCGTGGATGAATCCGGGAAGCCGGTGCATTTTGGCTGGGCCAGAACCCCGGTTTTTCAGTATGACCGGGATCTGCTGGGCCCCCCCTACGGGCGCATCACCGAGATGGAGCGGCACATCGTTTTTTCCCCCACCCATCTCATGGCCTTTGAGATACTGGACGGCGGCGCCCTGGGGCTTATCAGCGTTTCCGCGGTTTCCCTTACGGATGCCCAACGATTCACCCAGTCCTTTACGGTCCCCTTCCCCATGGGGATCTTTGATCTGCCCCCGAAGAGCGACGCCGGCTCGACCCGGATTCAGCGGAAAAAGTTTGTCGTCGATTTTACCGCCATGGAGGGGGGCAGCCGGATCATCAAGGTGGACATACCCCGGTTCGGGCATCACCGGAGCCTGCGGGGGGAGCTGGCGCTCATCCCCCTCCCGGGAGCGGAGTCCATTCTGACCAGTTCCCCCTGGCCGCGGGAGAAAAACGCCTTTTGGTATACCCGTTCGTCCCCCTGGTACATCGCTGAGGGGGTTATGCAGCTCGGCAACACGGAGCTGGCCTTTGTGAAGGACAAAGCCTGGGGCATCCTGGACTGGAGCCGGGGGGTCAGGCCCCGCTCGGACACCCGCCTGTGGGCGTCGGCCTGCGGCGTCAGCGGCGGACGGCAGCTTGGTTTCAACCTGGGCTACAGCTCCGCGGACTCCGGCGCGGGCACGGAAAACGCGTTTTTCCTGGACGGCAAGCTCCACAAGCTGGATCAGGTTACCTTTCACATTCCTTCCTTAAATTGGCTTTCCCCCTGGCGCTTCACCAGCAACGACGGCCGGCTGGAAATGACCTTTCAACCCCACCAGGAACGTTCGGATCGGAAAGCCATGTTCTTCCATTCCCTCCAGCGCCGCCAGGTATGCGGCTTCTTTTCCGGCGCCGTGGCGCTGGACGACGGCTCCCGGCTCCGGTTTCAAAACATCACGGGCTTTGCGGAACGCCGGAAAACCCGTTTTTAAGCCGCTTCCTGTGATTAAAAGCGCCGGTCGAAGAACCCTTGACTATATTTCGCCGGCCATAGTAGAGTGCAAATTATGCATCGCGGGAATAGCTCAGTGGTAGAGCGCGACCTTGCCAAGGTCGATGTCGCGGGTCCGACTCCCGTTTCCCGCTTATATATCGAAAAACTAATGCTTTTTTTGTAGAAAATTGGTATATTTACAGGGGAATTAAAGAGGGAAAAAGTGGTTGTATCCAGAGAAATTACCCGGCTTGAGCAATCCAGCGTACTATTGACGGTTACGGTCAGCAAAGAAGATGTCAGCTCCCAGTATAACGATCTGTTATCCGGCTATAGCAAGGACCTGCAAATACCGGGGTTTCGCAAGGGAAAGGTTCCCAGGGAGGTGCTGGAACGGAAATTCGGCTCCTCCCTCAAGGATGAAGCGCTGAGCCGCATCGTTGAAAAGTCAATGGTGGAGGTTTTTGCGGACGAAAGTTTCCCCCCGGCGGAGAAGCCCCTTGCCTACTCCCAGCCCCAGCTCAAGGAGACGCCCGCATTGGTCCTGGGGGAGGATCTGCAATTTTCCTTTATCTACGATGTGTACCCCACGGTTAAGGTGGAGGCATGGAAGGGCTTTTCGGTGGAAATTCCCGATGCCGGCGTTACCGACGAGGATGTTGACCGGGAACTGGAGAGCATCCGGAACCGGAACTCCATTGTTCAGGACAAGGATGACGACGCCGGCGCAGAGGCCGGAGACGTGGTTACGATAAATTACCTGGAACTCTCCGAATCGGGCGATCCCCTGGAGGAGACCAAACGGGAGGACTTTGCATTCACCCTGGGATCGGGGTACAGTATGTACAAGTTTGACGAAGAAATTAAGGGGATGAAACGGGGCGAAACCAGGGACTTTGAAAAGATATACCCCGAAGATTTTATTGACAAGGAGCTGGCGGGGAGGACCGTTAAACTCCGGGTGTTTATGAAGGAGTTGAAAAGCAGGATACTGCCGGAACTGGACGATGACCTGGCCCAGGATGTGGACGAGAAATTCAGTACCCTGGAGGATCTCAAGGCCGACATTCGGGAACGGTTTGCCAAAAATCTGGAGAAACAGTTGCGGACCATGGCCCTGAACGGCCTGCTGGAAAAATTAATGGAAAGCTCCCCGGCGGAGATCCCCGAATCCATGATCCGCATGGAGATCCTGGCCCGGTGGCGGAATGTGGTCCGGCAGCTTAATACTACCCCGGACAATGCCCTGGAAAATTTGGAGAACTCCGGGGCGGTTTTCGATGAAATGACCGCCGAATGGCGGCCCGATGTGATAAAGGCGCTTCACAGCCGGCTTATCGTGGAAACCCTGCTGGAGGAGCAGAATTTTACCGTCACCGACGAGGAAGTGGAGCAGGAAATCGTCGCCCTGTCGGAAAAGGGCAGGGCATCCCTGGAGGAACTCAAAAACTACTACGAGCAGAACGAAAATATCCGGGAGTATTTGAGACAGGAAATTAAAGAACGTAAACTTTTCGATATCCTGCTTGCCGAAAATACGGTTACCAAGGGCAAACAGGAAAAGTACCTTGATCTTGTGGAATAGTGTAGGTGATGCGGCATGAATGAATATATGAATAGCCTGGTTCCCATGGTGGTTGAGCAAACCGGCATGGGGGAACGTTCCTATGATATTTATTCCCGGCTTTTAAAAGACCGGATTGTGTTTCTGGACGGGGAGATAAACGATCTCACCGCGGATCTGGTGGTGGCGGAGCTTCTCTTTCTGGACGGCCAGGACACGGGGAAGGATATCAACCTCTATATCAACTCCCCCGGGGGGTCGGTCACCGCGGGGCTGGCTATCTACGACACCATGCAGTACCTCAAGTCCGACGTGCAGACCATCTGCCTGGGCCAGGCCGCGAGCATGGCTGCGTTGATACTTACCGCGGGCGCGGCGGGGAAGCGGTTCGCCCTGCCCTCCTCCCGGGTACTGATACACCAGCCCTGGGGAGGCGCCCAGGGGCAGGCCCGGGACATAGGAATCCAGGCCCAGGAAATTATCAGGCTGAAAAAACTTACCATAGAGTATTTTGCCAGACATACCGGAAAAGATCAGGGGCAGATTGCCCTTGATATGGAACGGGATTTCTACATGCCCGCCGCTGAAGCCGTTGCTTACGGGGTGGTGGATAAAGTCTTAACGAGGGAAAAAAATGGCGCGACTTCGTAACGGTTCGGGGAACTATGAGCGGGTTTGCTCTTTTTGCGGGAAAAGCGGCGACATGGCCCGGCGGCTTATTGCGGGCCCCAATGATGTGTATATCTGCGACGAGTGCGTGGAGGTCTGCCGGAAGATCCTCACCGACGAAGAACACGAGCTTACCACCCAGTTTACCGGCGACATTCCCACCCCCAAGGAGATCAAATCCTACCTGGATTTTTTTATCATCGGTCAGGAGGGAGCCAAACGCGCCCTTTCCGTGGCGGTGTATAACCACTACAAGCGCATAGCCAATCCTTCAAAAGAGCCGGATGATGTGGAGATCGAGAAGTCCAACGTCCTGCTCATCGGCCCCACGGGAACGGGAAAGACCCTGTTGGCAAAGACCCTGGCGAAGAAGCTCAAGGTGCCCTTTGCCATCGTGGATGCCACTACCCTCACCGAAGCGGGCTATGTGGGGGAGGATGTGGAAAATATCCTCCTTAAATTGATCCAGAATGCCGGGAGCAACATTGCCGCCGCGGAACGGGGCATTGTCTACATCGACGAAATCGACAAGATCGCCCGGAAGGGGGAGAATATTTCCATCACCCGGGACGTGTCCGGCGAAGGGGTGCAGCAGGCGCTCCTCAAGATCATCGAGGGAACCATTGCCTCGGTGCCGCCCCAGGGGGGGCGCAAACATCCCAACCAGGAGATGATCCGCATCGACACCACGAATATCCTCTTTATCTGCGGGGGGGCGTTTGTGGGGCTGGACAAGTTCATCGAACAGCGGGTGGTGGAGCATCCCATGGGTTTTGGCGCCGAAGTCCGCGCCCGGAGCGACCGGAACCTCAAGGAACTGTACGACGCCCTCCATCCTGACGATCTTATCCGCTTCGGCATGATCCCCGAATTTATCGGGCGGCTGCCCATCACCGTGAGCCTTGAGGATCTGAAGCGGGAGGATCTGCGGCGGATCATCACCGAGCCCCGGAATGCTATCGTAAAGCAGTTCCAGGCTTCCATGGCCATTGACGAGGTGAAGCTGGAATTTACCGAAGGCGCCATCGACGCCATTGCGGACACGGCGATCAAACAAAAAACCGGCGCCCGGGGTTTACGGGCCATTGTGGAACGCTTGATGACGGACGTGATGTTCGAGCTGCCCTCCATGGAAGGCAGCAAGCGGGTGGTAATCACCCAGGAGGTGGTTGAAAAATCAGAGCCCCCGGAAATCCATCTTATCCAAAAGTCGGCGTGAGGAAAGGATGAAATTCCTTTCGTCCCTGAAAGGAAAAAACGCCTCCGAAGAATTTCCCCTGCTTCCGTTGCGGGAACTGGTTTTATTCCCCCATACCATAGTGCCGATTTTTATAACCTATAAATCCGGCATAACCGCGCTGGAAGATGCCCTGAAAAAGGACAGCCGTCTTTTTGCGGCCTGCCTCAAGGAAAACGCCGCCCCCGCGGGGGACAGGCCGGCAAAAAGCAGAACCCGGTTCAGAATCAAGCGGGGAAATCCGGCGGCGCCCGTGGAGGATTCGCCCGGGATCTTGCCCGAAGCGAGGTATCCCCTGGGCTTTGACGGGGAAACCTGGCCCGCGGGAACCGTGGTGCGGGTCTTGCAGCACCTGCGGCTTCCGGACAATACCTTCCGGGTGGTGCTCCAGGGGGAATACCGGGGCCTCATCGCTTCAACCCAGAAGAAGGGCGGTTTTTCCACGGTTTCCATAGAGCCCATGGCCGCCGCGGAAACCCCGGCTGAGGCCGTGCAGGAGGAAGACCGTGTCCGCCTGCAGGCGCTGGTCCGGGCGGCGCAGCGTTCCTTTGCCCAATATGCGGAGTACTCAAATAAAATCAGCGCCGAAACAATTGTGGCGGTGGAAAAATCGGAAAGTCCCGAAAGGGTGGGCAACCTCATCTGCAACGCCCTGATAATAAAGCCAAACCGGAAGGTCGAGCTCCTTGCCATTCAGGATACCGCCAACAGGATAGAAGCTATTTTGGAAACCCTGGAGGGGGAAAACGAGATCTTCGCCATCCAGAGAAATATCAACGGAAAAGTAAAAAGCCGGATGGACAGAAACCAGCGGGAATATTTCCTCAACGAACAGTTACGGGAAATAAACAAGGAGCTGGGCAAGGACGAGGGGGAGGACGAATATGCCGAGCTGGAACGCGCCATCGCGAAGCGGAACCCCGGCGAAGAGGTTCTCCTCAAGGCCCGGAAAGAAATAGAGCGGATGCAGAAACTCCAGCCCCTTTCCCCGGAGGCGGGGGTGCTGCGGGGCTATCTGGAGTGGATGGCGGATCTTCCCTGGAGTGAAACAACGGCGGACTCCGGGGATTTGCAGGAAGCGGAAAGGATACTGGACGAAGATCACTTCAACATGAAAAAAGCCAAGGAACGGATCCTGGAATTTATCGCGGTCCGTCAGCTTGGCGTGCAGGACGGGGAAAACAAAAAAATCAGGGGGCCCATACTCTGCTTTGTGGGGCCCCCGGGGACGGGGAAAACCAGTCTGGGCAAGTCCGTGGCCCGCGCCCTGGGACGCAACTTTGTGCGGGTCTCCCTGGGCGGCGTCCGGGATGAAGCGGAGATTCGGGGGCACCGGAAGACCTACGTGGGCGCCCTGCCGGGGAAGATCATCCAGTCCCTGAAAAAAGCGGGGTCAGCGAACCCGGTGTTTCTGCTGGACGAAATCGACAAACTATCCAGCGACTTCCGGGGGGATCCCGCCTCGGCGCTGCTGGAAGTTTTGGACCCGGAGCAGAATTCCACCTTTACGGATCACTACATGGAGGTGCCCTACGATCTTTCCAAAACGCTTTTCATTGCCACGGCCAATTCCCTCCATACCATCCCCTACCCGCTCCTGGACCGCATGGAGATCATCGAGATCCCGGGATACGGGGAACTGGAAAAACTCGCCATAGCCAAACAATTTTTGGCGCCGAAGCAGCTTAGGGAAAACGGTCTTGAAACGGCAAAGATCCAGTTCCATGACGACGCCATCCTGGATATTATCCGGCACTGGACCGCGGAGTCCGGGGTGCGGAGCCTGGAGCGGGAAATAGCCCGGTGCATACGCCGCATCGCCCGGAGCGCGGTGGAGAAGGGATACGGGGACCGGGAAAGCCCCCTGGGGAAAAAGCCCCTGGACACCTTCAGGCGGCGGATCCGCAAAGGGGATTTGGAAAAACTGCTGGGACGGCGCCTCTACAAAAATGACGTGGCGCTCAGGGAAGCCAGGGTGGGAATTTCCTACGGCCTCGCCTGGACCGAAACCGGAGGGGTCATGCTGCCTGTGGAAAGCAGCAGTTTTGAGGGCGGCGGGGAACTCATCATCACCGGCAACCTGGGGGATGTGATGAAGGAAAGCGCCCGGATAGCCCTGTCCTATCTCCGGGGCGTTCAGGACAACTATCCCTTTCGTATTGCGGACATAGGCAAAACGAATTTCCACATCCACGTGCCGGAGGGGGCTATCCCCAAGGACGGCCCTTCCGCGGGGCTGGCCTTGGCGGCCTCCCTGCTTTCCACCCTGTGCGGTATTCCCCCCAAGCCCGCAATAGCCATGACCGGGGAGCTGACCCTCACCGGGAGGGCGCTGCCCATAGGGGGGCTCAAGGAAAAGCTGCTGGCCGCAATCCGCAATGGCATGGAACAGGTCATCCTCCCCGCGGGCAACCGGGAAGATTTTGAGGACCTGGACAAGGATATCAAGTCGTCCGTACAGGTGGATTTTGTGGAAACCGCGGAGGAAGCCTTCGCCCTGCTCTTCAGCTTTCCACCGTCTCGTGGATGATCCGCAGGGTCGTTTCCGCGCAGCGGTCCCAGGAAAAGGCCTCCACCCGTTTAAGCCCCTCCTTCCGGCACTCCAGGTACGCGTCCCGGTTCGTGGCAATGGTCACCATGCGGTCCGCCATATCCTCGGGATTTGCCGGGTCGAAGTACAGGGCCGCGTGTTCCGCCACCTCCGGCAAGGCCGCGGAGCGGGAACACGCCACGGGAATCCCCGAAGCCATGGCTTCCAGGACCCCCAGGCCGCCCCCCTCGTACAGGGAGGGAATCACCGCCATATCCGCTCCGGCGTAGAGTTCCGGAAGGTTTTTGGCGGGGAAATGGCCGGTAAAAAAAATATCCCCCCGAAACCTGCTACTCTCCGCCGTATTTTTAATGACCTCCGCGTGGTGGCTGTCCGAACCGGCCAGAACCAGGCGGTGGGGAAAGCGGGTCCGTTCCTTGAAGATATTGAAAGCCTCGATAAGCCGGACGTGGTTTTTAACCGGATGATCCAGCCGGGAAACGCAGAGTATATAGGGGCGGCGGAAACTGAAGGGCTGGATAAGGGTCACGCTGTCCTCGTTCCGGGGCCGGGGGTAAAAGGCCGCGGTGTCTATGCCGTTGGGAACCACCTCCACGATGGATTCCCCAACCCCCATCCGTTCCACCAGCTCCTGTTTAACCCACCGGCTTACCGCGATAATCCGGTCCAAACGGCGCAGCGCCCGGGGCAGGCCCATGCGGATGATCACCCCCAGGTGCTCCCGGACGCCCCGTTTCCCCCAGAAGGCCGCCATATCGTGCACCACCCCTATGCTCGGGCAGGGGGAACTCTGGGGCAGCTGCTTGTGGGCGGCGGGAAACAAACACGCGTCGTACTTCCTCTGTTCCGCAAATTTGGGGTAGCGGTAAATATGCCACAGGGTATTGGCCGTCTTCCCGGTAAACCGGCATTGGGAAATGTATTCCAGGTCCGGGGCGGTTTCGGTATAGGCATAACGGTCATAGCCCCAGCCGAAAAGCTCGTACCGGTCCCCGGAGGGCTTAATGCGCTTCACCAACTGGGAGATGTACACACCGACCCCCGACAGCCCGCCGTCGCAGTCAAAGGTGTCGATACCGACCTTCATACCATAAGCCTCCGCCCCCATCTTACAGGAAAACCAATCTTTATGCAGACAGCGGATAACAAAACTTTACTATCCGCTGCCTGCTGCTATTATTCGCCGACGCGAATGGAAAGCCAGGCCTCGTCGTAGAGCGCCAGGTTTTCTCCCACATCGTCTTTAAGCTCCACTACGGTCAGCTCCTCCGCCTGATAGTAGGGGGCGTTTTTTTTCAGGGCCCGCGCGGGGACATTGACGGTGGCGGGGAAGCCGAAGTAGTCGGCAAACTCCGCGTAAATTTCCGGCCGGTGGATAAAGTCGATGAACTTGTAGGCCAGGTCAAGGTTCTTCGCGCCCTTGAGGAGGCACATACTGTCGATATACGCGGGGCCGCCCTCGGAGGGAATGAAAAAGACGGTATGCTCCCGCTGCGCCTCGGAAATTTCTTCGTACACCACCTCAGCGTAGCCCTGGACGACCCAGAAATCCCCGTCCGCAAAACCCTTGCCAAAGGCCTCGGCGTCGAATTTCACCAGGTTCGGTTTCCAGGAATTGTTCACCAGATCCCTGGCCGCGGCAATTTCAGCGGGGTTGAGGGTGTTCACCGAATAGCCCAGGTACGCCAGAGCGTCCCCCAACACTTCCCGCATATCATCCAGCATGGTCATCTTTCCCCGCAGATCCTCGCGGCTGAAAATGGACCAGCTTTTTTCGTACTGGGGAACCATGGCGGTGTTCACGGCAATCCCCGCGGCGCCGAAGTAGTAGGGCACGCTGTAGTCCATGTTCGGATCGTAGGTTGCTTTTTGCAGCGCCATTGGATCGATGTTTCCCAGGTTGGACAATTTTGATCTGTCGATCTTCTCCAGCATATCCTGTTTGATCATGATGGAAACATAATCCCCGGAGGGGAAAACCAGATCGTAGCCCGTGCCGCCGGAGAGGAGCTTCGCGTAAAGCTCCTCGTTGGAAGCATAGGTGTCGTACACAATTTCGCAGTTATACTCCTGTTCAAAAGCCCGTAACACCGAATCCGGGGTATAGTAGGTCCAGTTGTAAATGTAAAGCTGCGGTTTCCTGGAACATCCGCCCAATGCGGCAAGCATTGAAACGGCGAAGAGCGCTGCGCCCAGAACCGCAGCCAAAACAGGCAGTTTCTTCATCTTTTCCTCCTTGCGCCGAAACTTGTTTTCGGCATCCTTCTTCGTATAAATAGAAACTCCATACGGAATCTCTTATTTTGCGGCGATGTATTTTAAAAAATTCCTGAGCAGATAACTGAGGGCCACGGTTCCCAGAATCATCACCACCGAAAGGGCGTTGATAACCGGGGATACGCCGAAACGGATCGACGAATAGATGTACAGCGGCAGCGTGGTGGATCCCGGCCCGGCGACAAAATAGGTGATGACAAAGTCCTCCAATGAAATAGTCACGGCGGTTAAAAAGCCGGAAACAATGCCGGGCATACAGAGGGGCATGGTAACTTTAAAAAAGGTCTGCCCCTCGGTGGCGCCCAGATCGTGGGCCGCCTCAATAATGGAAAAGTCGAATTCGTCCAGCCGGGCCATCACCATGAGGAACACGAAGGGAAGGTTAAAGGTGGTGTGGGCGATAAATATGGTCAAGAGGCCAAGTTTTAGTTTTATCCCCGCAAAAAAGAGGGACAGGGAAACGCCGATGATGATCTCCGGCAGTATCATGGGGAGGAAAGAGATGGCCTGGACGTAGTTCCGCAGCCTGAACCGGTACCAGTTGACCCCCACGGCGCCCAGGGCCCCAAACGCCGTGGCGGTGAGGGCGGAGGTGACGGCGACAATGATGCTGTTCCAAAAGGCCCGCCACAGATCCCGGGAACGGAGGAAAAGCTGTTCATACCAGACCAGGGAAAAGCCGGACCAGCTCATGCCTTTGGAAGCGTTGAAGGAATAGAGGATCAACACCAGCAGGGGGAGAAAAAGAAATATCAGGGCGGCGATAAAAATGGTTTGGGAAAACGAAAAGGGCCTGCGCTGATAGGCCAGCCGGGCATGACGCGCCGCTTCCCCCTTGGCTTTTCCGGGTTTGATATTGGTGATAATGCCCTTGATGTTGAGCTTCAACTTCCGCCCCTTTCGGCTTTCAAAGCCCCGTGAAAATTCGCCGGCGGTTCAACGATCCTGCTTCCTGCGTCCTTCCGTTGAAGGTTTATCATAACCAGGACCCCCACGGTGGTAATTGCCGTGAGCGCCATGGAGATCGCCGAGGCCAGGGGCCAGTTCCGGGCCTTGGTAAGCTGGTCCGCGATAACGTTCCCCAGCATATAGGAATCCTTGCCGCCCACCAGGAGGGGCACCGCGTAGGCGCCGAAGATGGGTATAAAGGTGAAAAGCACCGCCGTGTAGATGCCGCTGCGGATATTGGGGAGCAGCACCCGCGCTATGGACTGGCTTTTGGTGGCCCCCAAATCCCGGGCGGCTTCCAGGAGGGAAAAGTCAAATTTATCGATGGTGGCAAAGAGGGGCAGTATGGCGTAGGGCAGGTACATATAGACCAACACCAATACTACCGATCCCTGGTTGTAGAGAAACTGAATATAGTTGGAGATAAACCCAATACGGATGAGCAGATCGTTCAGAAAGCCGTTGTTTCCCAGGATGTTCATCCAGGCGAAGACCCGGATGAGGAAGTTTGTCCAAAAGGGGATGATGATCAGCAGCAGTAAAACAGTCTGGCGCCTGCTCCGGGCCATGAAGTAGCCGCAGGGCAGGGCTATGAGGATGGTGATGAAGGTGGAGATAATGGCGGTGCCCAGGGTGCGGATAGTGATGATGACAAAGCTGGGGTTGCCCAGCTCCCGGTAAGCGCCCAGGGTAAAAGCCCCCGGAACCACGCCGCCGTAGAGCCCCTTCCGCAGAAAGCTGTAGAGCACGATAATTAACAGGGGCGCCAGAAAAAACGCGGTGAACCAGATCGTCATGGATGCCGAGTAGAGCGGGCCGTAGTTGCGCCTGACGGCGTTGGCGCTCACGGTTCTTTGGCTCCGACAATATAGCCGTCGTGGGCGCTCCAGGAAAGGTACACCGAATCTTTCCATACAATGTCAGGGCCGTCGTCGGAATATTTGGCGTGCTGTTTTATCACCCTGATGAGGAATTTTTCTTTAACATTCACGTAGAATTTTGTCTGGAACCCCGAATAGATGGGTTCCTCCACAAAGCCATGGAGCAGGTTGATGTCCCCCCTGGCAATGGCGGGCCTTTCCTTGGAGATGAGCACCTTTTCCGGGCGGATAGTAAAACTAACCGTTTGGCCTGAGCGCAGTTCGTCCACGGTGGTAACCTTGATGACGCCGAGATCCGGGACATCAAGCTCCACCATGTATTCCCCCTTCGCGGTTGGGAGGGGAACAACGGAAAGGACGGTCCCGTCAACGATGTTGGTCTCCCCGATGAACTTCGCCACGAAATCCGTGGCCGGGCTTTCGTAGATTTCGTGGGGGGTGCCCACCTGCAGCACATCCCCCTGGTTCATCACCGCGATACGGTCGGAAACCGACAGCGCCTCCTCCTGGTCATGGGTAACGTATATGAAGGTAATGCCTATCTTGTCGTGGATCTCATCCAATTCTATGAGCATGTGCTGGCGGAGCTTCGCGTCCAGCGCCGAAAGGGGCTCGTCCAGGAGCAGCACCCGGGGCTCGTTGATCAGCGCCCGCGCTATGGCTACCCGCTGCTTCTGCCCGCCGGAAAGCTGGTTGGGCTTTTTGTTGGCGTGGGCCTCCAACTGGACCAGCCTCAGGTATTCCTGAACCCTGGCTTCAATTTCGAGCTTCCCGGCCTTCCGTATCCGCAGGGGGAAGGCCACGTTTTCGTACACCGTAAGGTGGGGAAACAGGGCGTAGTTCTGAAAAATCGTGTTAGCCGGCCGCCGGTTGGGGGGCAGGGGCAGCACGTCGGAACCGTCTATGGTCACCAGGCCCGTGTCGGGACTTTCAAACCCGGCGATGATACGCAGAAGCGTGGTTTTTCCGCACCCGGAAGGCCCCAAAAGGGAAAAAAATTCGCCCCCCTTTATCTCCAGGGAGACATCATTCAACGCCCGGAAATTATCGAAGAACTTAGAGACGTTCCCGATAAGCACATCGCTTCCTTTCAATCCTCTCCTCCAGCGGCCCCCGTCGGTATGTAAAAGTACAATGCGGATTATGGGGGGTATTGTCAATACCACCCAGGTTTATTTGATCTGTGCCGCCGGGCGGATCGTCCTCCGGTTCCCGGCCCTCTATTCCCGCAGCATGAGCAGCGCCATCACCTTGGCGTCGCTCAGGATGTTGTCAAGCAGGGCATACTCGTTGGGCTGGTGGGCGGTGTCGTCCAT
>JAIROB010000149.1 GCA_031257695.1 Treponema sp.
CCCTCCTCCTTTTCCAGGCTGGTCTTGATACCCGCCTCCCGCAGGAGCCCCAGCATGATGAGGGCGTTCAGCGCCACCACCCGCACGTGCACCGGCCCGTGGTCGTTAAAGTTGAGCCGTTTGATGGAAACTGTATTGGCGTATTCCTGCATAGCCTGGACTTCGTCGTCCCCCAGGGTCAGGGCGGCCGCCTCCGCTGCCCGGCCCGACAAATCGAACCGGTTCACCCTGTCGAGTATCTTGGCGTCTAAAGCAAGTTCTTTTTGAGATCGCATGATTATAAAATACGATCATCCGCCGTTTAGATCCAGAGCCGCGTTTTGTCCCTTCACTATGAGAAATTGGGCGCATCCCCGCCTGCGGCAGGGACCGGGCTATCCGCTCCAATTTCTCACAAACCGCCCTGCGGTTTGCTCCGGGATTTCCGCTTCTATCTTGCGCGGCTGACGCCGGGCATTTCCGCTCCGGCACAGGGCTCCGGGGCCGCGCAGAGCCTTCGATTTTACAGCCAGCGTTTGGGTCTATATGCCCTTTCTATGCCTTACCCTTTTCGCACTTCAGATTTGATTTGGCCTTTGTTTTGACAGGAATGTCATGGATATCAAAGTGGGAAACAAAGAGGAATGGCCGAAGCCTGAACGCCGCTTAGCTTTTCTCCAGCCTCAGCGTGATGGTCGGCTGGTCGCAGATCTCCGGGGGCCCGAAGTATTGCACCGAACCGGGGTAGACAAAGCTGGTCGTGACCTTCCAGGTATCCCGTTTCGCCGCAAAGGCTTTGAAGGGTTTGCCGTCCAGATCTACCAGGGCTTTTCGGATCACCGGTTTTTCCTCGCCGTGACGGCGCTCTATGTTCATCATCATGGTCATGGGAATCCCCCCGGCTATCCATTGATCCGCGGGGGCGGTGAGGTTCCGCACGCTGGCAATGTAGCCCGTAAGGCCCGCTGCGATGAGCACGAAGGCGCTGAACCCGAGGCTGTAACAGTAGTCGGCATCGAAGTTTGACGGGAACGCGCAGCGGCCCTCATAGCCGAAGAAGTGGGCCAGGGTCGAGAAGGAGCCCTTGTACTTTCCCTGTTTCTTGAGATCCGCCAGCCTGCTTGCCGCCATGCCCATGAGCAGTTTTTCTGTTTCGATACGGGACACCTGGACGTTGCCGTGGGGGTCCCGGTCCATGAGGAGTTCCTTGGCGATTTCTTCGGGAAGGCTGGTGAAAAGATAGCCCGAGGGGTCCGAAAGCTGGGTTATCAGCCAGTCCCGCTGCGCAGGAAAGCTTTCCTGTTCGAGAAATTCATTGCCCTTGTCCGCCATAATGTCGTTCAGCTCTCCGATGAGGGTTTTCATCTCCGGTATAAATTCCACCATGCCTTCAGGGATAAGCGCCACCCCGAAGTTTTCCCCCTTTTCCGCCCGTTTAATCACGGCGTCGCAGATCTGATCCACCACCTGGCCAAGAGAAAATTTTTTCGCCTCCACCTCTTCAGCGATGAAGCAGATATTGGGCTGGGTCTGGAGGGCGCATTCCAGGGCGATGTGGCTGGCGGAACGTCCCATCAGTTTTATAAAGTGCCAGTATTTTTTGGCGCTGTTGGCGTCCCGCTCTATGTTGCCGATGAGTTCGCTGTAGGTTTTAACCGCGGTGTCGAACCCAAAGGATACCTCGATGTGCTCGTTCTTGAGATCCCCGTCAATAGTTTTGGGACAGCCGATAACCTGTATTTTTGAGCCCCTGGAAATGAAATATTCCGCAAGAAGCGCAGCGTTGGTGTTGGAATCGTCTCCGCCGATGATCACCACCGCGTCCAGGCCCAGCTTGTTGGCGGTTTCCAGGGAGGAGGAAAACTGCTCCAGGGTTTCAATTTTGGCGCGCCCGGAGCCGATCATATCGAAGCCTCCGGTATTGCGGTAAGCGTCAACCATGGCGCCGGTGATTTCCACACTTTTATTGTTAATAAGGCCGCCGGGGCCGCCGAGGATGCCGATCAGCCTTGATTCCCCGCTGCCCTTTTTAAGGCCGTCATAGAGACCGGCGATTACATTATGGCCCCCGGGCGCCTGTCCGCCGGAGAGAATCACCCCCACGGTGAGTTTATGCCTCATGCCGTCATTATTGCCCTGCCCAAACGTTACCGGGGGTTTGCCGTAGGTTTCCTTAAAAAGGGCTTTGAGCGTTTCCTGATCCGCCACGGACCCTGTGGGACTTCCCCTCTGAACCGCTATGCCGTTTATGTCTCCGGCTAAACTGGCGGGAAGTTTTGGTTTGTAGGCGTAACGAATCTTTTGTAGCGTAGATATTTCCATGTGCCGCTCCTCGAAAATTTTAACTCGATATTATTGTACTAAAAATCAAGGCCCGTATCAATACAAGCCCCTCAGACTCCCAGCCGGCTGAACCCGGCTATCCTATGGTGGTCCCCAGGAAGGGTTCTCCCCTCAGGATTTTTCCCAGGTTTTCCAGGTCCCGGCCGGCGGCGCAGATGACTTTTAAGCCAAGATCAGCGGCGCGGCGGCTTGCCACGGGGTCAAAGGGGACGTTTTTCCCCGGCTTCCATTCGTCGCCCACCAGGGAGCGAAAATCCTGCCAGGAGATACTGGCTATGGGCCTGGCCCCGGGGTTTTCCCGGGGATCGTCGGTGTAGACCTGCTCGATATTGGAAAGGTTAATCACCAGGCCGGCGCCGAACCGTTCCGCCAGGAGCGCCGCGTCGTTGTCTGTGGAGAAGCCCGGTTTCCAGCCCGCCGCCACCAGGACCCTGCCGGTCATGGCCGGAGCCTGAGTGGGGTCCGTGACCACATCCTGGGGGCACCATTCGCTCATCAGCGCCCGGACAAGCTGGGCGTTGAGCCTGGTGGCCATTATCCCGATCCAGTCTGCCTCGCTGTCCTCCGCCGCCTGGGCGATGTTCCGGTAGGCGTTCTGGTAGACCCGGGCCGGAGCGCCGCCGCCGACCACAAAAATAAAACGCCGTTCCGGCTCCGCCGCCAGAAATTCACGGATCAGGGAAACAAAGTTCCTCAGGAACACTTCATCCACCGTGTCAGGGGCCACTATGGACCCCCCCAGGGAAATTACCGTTATCATGCCTAACCTCTCATAATCGGTGTTCCCTGACAATGTCAGATTATCGGAGAATTGTACAGCCCGGAAGGGTTAGCAATATTTTACAGGGGGATGCGCCCCTACAGGCCGCTCAGAGCGCAGGCGATAGCCGAAGCCAGGCGGGCGTTGTTGTACACCAGCTCGATGTTGGCGGCCAGGCTTTTCCCCTCGGTGAGCTTGCGGATGCTGTCCAGCAGGAAAGGGGTCAGGGCCTTCCCCTTAATGCCCTGCCCGCGGGCCTGCTCTATGGCCGCGTCAATGGCGCGGGAGATGGCGTCCGCGTCCATGGAATACCGCTCGGGGATGGGGTTGGCCACCAGCATCCCGCCCCGGAAACCCAGCGCGTCCTTAACCGCGAAGGCCCTGGCGATCTCCTCCGCGCTGTCCATGCGGAAATCCACGGGGAAGCCGCTTTTCCGGGTGTAGAAGGCGGGGAGCTCGTCCGTGCCGTAGCCTATCACCGGAACCCCCCTGGTTTCCAGGTATTCCAGGGTGAGGCCCAGGTCCAG
>JAIROB010000224.1 GCA_031257695.1 Treponema sp.
CACCCGCTTCATTTTCCGGGGACGGATCACGACGCGACCCCCATGAGGTCAAGAGTTTCCCGGGAACCCATGCCCAGGCTTATGCCCTCAGCGACACTGACCAGCAGATCCTCTTCAAAGAGTTTCAATTTGATAAAGCAGGCCGCGGTGTCCAGGGCAAAGGGCCGGCGGCGGAGGGAAAGCAAGGCCAGGCGATACAGATACCCCGCGGCGGCGTTTTGAAAAAACCGGGGGTCCGCGGCCCAGGGTTCGCCGGGAACGCCCTGGTTCAGGAATTTGGCCCACCGCCACCGGGCCCATTCGGCATGGTTGTCCAGGGCCATGTCCAGGGAGGCCAGGGCGTCCTCAGCGAGGGTAGGGCCCTTCGTAAAGCGGGTCTTTCTCCGGCCATAGTCCCCGGGCGCGGGGACGAACACCAGGTACTCCCGAATCTGTTCCGCGGTCATGCCGTAGTAGGAGCGCATCCGCAGCGCCCAGGAGGCGTTCCGAAGGCTCAGTTCCGCCGCCAGGATCCGTTCAATGGAGGAACGGTCCCGGGGGGCCTGTTTAAAGAGGGAATTCCACAGCGCCCTATAGTAATGCCGGTCCAGCTTGTTCTGAATAAACGCGGTCGAAGCGCCGGAAAGGTTCTTGAGATCCTCCGCAAGAAAGCCGAATTCCGTGCCCGCCAGCATCCTGTCAAACCGGGGATACGCGGCGAAGTCTACGGTGGCGAACCGGCCAATCCCGGTGGCCGCGGGCGCCTTCGCTTCCCCCGCGGCCGCGGCGGCAATAGCCCGTTTCAGATCCGCGTACTCAAAATCCCGCGCCATGAGGACAAGCAGTTCCGGGGGTTTGCGGAAAGAATCTACTATAGTAAGGATCTGTCCGGCGGCGCGGTTCAGGACGCGCCGCTCAAAATCCAGCAGGAGTTCCTGCTCAGGAAGATCCCGGGCTTCCGCCGCAAAAACGAGCCGGTCCAGTTCGGAAAGGCGGGTTATGCCCCCAAGCCTGGCGACGCCCCTGCCCACAAAGGACTTGCCGATAATCCCGCAAGCCCTGGCGTACACATAGGCCCGTTCGCCCGCCCCCGGCACGCTAACAGCCCCCGAAAAGCAGGCGTTCCGCCAGGGCGAAGAAATCGTCCTTCCGGACCGGCATGGCATCCAGGCTCTCCCGGTACGCGTCGAGTTGTTTCTGATAATCTTCCTTAATAGCCAGGACCGTCCTGGCGTAGTCCTCGTCCAGGAGCGCCGCTTCCTGGCTATAGCGCCGGTCATAGCGGGCGCGGCTTTCCTTTTCGCCCTCCGCAACCCGGCGATCCGCCTCCGCCTGGGCGTCGTCTACCAAAACCGCTGCCTCGGATTCAACCTGCAGGAGCCGCTGGAGAACATCCCGGCCGTCTGAACCGTTAGCCGGATAATCATTTTCAACCCTTGATAATGCCGTAGAAGCCATGCGTTTCCTTCTTTGTCCTTCGCCGCCATTCTACTCCGAAATAACCGAAAGCTCCTCGTAGTTTTTTAAAACCCCATAGACGCCCCGGATATCCTTCTGGGAAGCGATATCCGAAAAAAACTGGGGATTTGCCAGCAATTCAGCCATGCGTTGAAGAACCTTGAGGTGTTTTTCCGAGTCCCCCACAGGTCCCAGAACCAGAAAGACCAGATGCACCGGATTCCCGTCCAGGGCTTCGTAGTCTATGCCCTTCCGGGAAATGCCCAACATACCGTAGACCTTGTCCACCGCGTTGGTTTTGCCATGGGGAATGGCGATGCCCTTCTGAATCCCCGTGGACATTTTCATTTCCCGCTGCCGCAGGGCTTCCAGGATCTCTTCACGGGCGTCGGACTTGATGGTCTGGCAAAAGCGATCCACCATTTCCTCAAAAACTTCCTCTTTGTCTTCGGCTTGCAGATCCACCAGTATAAATTCCGGCGTAAACAAATCGTGTAAAAGCATCAAGCCTCCTCAAGTCCTGAACTACCGGAGTTCCGCCGGGCCTTAGTCCGTAGATTCGACGCCGCCGGTTTCGGGAATTTCAAGCAGGTCCTGGTTTTGATCCTCCCCGGGAGCCTCGGTTTCCTGCCACCAGTCGCTTTCAACGCCGGTTTCAAGCTGCCGTCCCGCGGATTCAACCCCGGAGCCGTCGGGGGTTCTGTTTATCAGCGCCAGGCCGAAGCTGAGCGCCAGAAACACCGCCCCTAAAATAGAAGTAGCCCTGGTAAGCACATTGCCCGACCGGGACCCAAAAGCCGAGGAGGAGCCCCCCGAGAAAATACCGCCCAGGCTGTCCCCTTCCTCATTTTGGACCAAAACCAGGAGAATAAGCAGGATCGCCGCAATAACAAAAAACGCCAACAATACCACACTGAGCACACCCATCAATCGACTCCATTGAAAATATATTGCATTTTACTGAAACAAAAAAAGATATACAAGTGAGGCGCTCCAAAAACCTTCCGTTTTTTACCCGGGCGGCCGGGACTTGCCGCAAGCCCGGCCGCGGCAGGAAAGCTCGATTCCATATAATGAATATACACCATCCGTCAAAAACCTTCAATGAGCGCCCTTTTCCCCGGGCTGCCCGCCTGCTAATCAACAACCTCGCCCCGAAGGGCGAGGTATGTTGTTCTCCCGAGGTATTGCATTCGGGGTTTAATACCCCGCCCTGAAGGGCGGGGTATTAAACCCCTCAGCACGAATAAAGTAAAATTTCTGCATCCCTGCCCCACGCTCTTGACTGGCTGAAAAACTTAATATATACTGTAGATACTTTAGTATAGGTAAAGGCAGCCGTGCGGTACAATTTTGGCGAAAAGATCCGGGAGGTCCGGGAGCGGCGTTCCCTCACCCTGCGGGAGGTGGCGGAAAAGGCGGGGGTGAGCGAAAGCCTGGTTTCCCAGATTGAGCGGAACCGGGTCTCGCCGGCCATCGACACCCTGCTGGCCCTGGCGGACGCTTTGGACCTGGACCTGGAATACCTGTTCTCCGATTACCGCCGGGAGCGGTCGGTGCGGATCATGCGGCGGGA
>JAIROB010000229.1 GCA_031257695.1 Treponema sp.
GGAAAGGGACACAAATTCCACATCCCCCCCATCATTCTGAAGGGAGGGGCGGACATTATCCAAGGCGAGTCTGACTTGTTCTTCAAGCATGCTTATCTCCTTAGTGTTTTATGGTACTAATATACAAAATACCTCAAAAAAGATCCAGCCCATAGGCCGGTTTTCCAGCCGACAGGACCCCCGGACAAAGTCACAGTGCGTCCCCGCCAACCCAATTTGGGTCCATGGGGGGATCCGCAGGTCTTTCGGTTTTAGGATTTTGAATTTGGAATTGCCGGCCTTTTCCGAATTGCCATTGAAAGGGCGCCCCATAAAGGTTATGATAGATATGAGATCCGGTTCCGTTTTGGGCTGAATCAATTGCAAGTGAAGACAGGGGGCCGCCATGAGTGAAAACGGGGTGTTCGATTTTACCGTCGAGGAGTTGGGAAACCGCAATATCCATTCGCCCATCGCCATGTCAAAAACCTATGGCGATATGATAGCGAATTATGTTGCGGACGATGAATTTGTCACGCTCAGTCCCCAAATAAAGCTGGGGGAGCAGGCCGCGGTCAGGCGCAGCCAGGTAGCTGAGCGGGCGGGTCCCCGGGAGATGCTCTACTTTGCTCCCCACCGCGTGCACGCCGGGATCGTAAGCTGCGGCGGCCTCTGTCCCGGGATCAACGACGTGATCCGGGCCATAGTCCGCTGCCTTTCCCGCTACGGGGTAACCCGGATTTCGGGGATTCGCTACGGGTTCAAGGGTTTCCTCCCGGAATACCAGTACGATCTTATGCCCCTTACCCCCAAAGCGGTGGACGATATCCACAAACTGGGGGGCACCTTCCTGGGAAGCGCCCGGGGAGGCGGCAAGGAGGTCGCCAAAATCGTGGACGCCCTGGAACAGATCAACATGAACATCCTCTTTACCATAGGCGGGGATGGCACCCAGCGGGGCGCCCTGGACATTGCCGACGAAATTGAAAAACGGGGGCTCAAGATCGCCACCATAGGCATTCCCAAGACGGTGGACAACGATTTTTCCTTCATCGACCGGTCCTTTGGGTTTGACACCGCGGTTGCCAAGGCGGTGGAGGTGGTTACCGCCGCCCACATGGAGGCCAATTCCCAGATCAACGGCATAGGCCTGGTAAAGCTGATGGGGCGGGAGTCGGGGTTTATCGCCGCCCATACCGCCCTGGCCAGCCACGAGGTGAATTTCGTGCTCATCCCCGAGGTGCCCTTCGAGCTGGAAGGGCCCAACGGCTTTCTTCATCACCTGGAGGACCGGCTCCAAAGGCGGCACCACGCGGTGGTGGTGGTCGCCGAGGGAGCGTTGCAGGATCAGCTTCTGACGGAGCGAAAAACCGACGCGGGGGGAAACCTCAAGATGGCGGATGTGGGCACCTATATGCGGGATAGGATTCAGAAGTATTTTGACGGCAAAAACCTGGAGATCAACCTCAAGTACATAGATCCCAGCTATATGATCCGTTCCGCCCCGGCCTCGCCCAGCGACTCCATCTACTGTGAACGGCTGGGCAACGCGGCGGCCCACGCTGCCATGGCGGGAAAAACAAAGCTCATCATCGGGCTGGCGAACAACGAATTTGTGCACCTCCCCACGGATGTGGTCATTTCCAAGCGCAGCCACGTGGATCCCGAGGGCGCCCTGTGGAGGGACACCCTGGACGCCACCCAACAGCCGGTGCTGATGCTGAACAGCACCCAGACCGGCAGCATCTTTGCGGCCGAGTTCAGCATCCCCTCCTAAGCGGGGGGCCTGCTCCTTCGCCCCGCAACGAAGCCCCAGGCGCCCGGGCAAGGCGGATCGTGTGGGCCTTGTTCTCCGGGAGGAAGGCGCCGCACAGGACCGGCGGGTCCGATCCTGCTTCAATGAACAGGGCGGTAACCTTCCCGTCCGGGTGGACCGCCTTTGCCCCGTCCAGACTCCTGAGCAACGCGGAAAAGAGGGGGCCCGGATTGCGGGTCAGATCCGAAAGCGCGTTTTTCCCCAGAGCCGCTTGCGACTGCAGGAACCGTATGAGGAAGGCGGTCTCCTCCAGCGCCTCCTCCACGCGTATCAGGGGGGCAAAGTCCAGGGCGGTATGCAGGGACCGCATGATCCCCAGCAGCAGGGGGTTTTTTCCCGCGCAGACGTAGTAGTCTCCCTCCCGCGCATACCAGCGGGAAATAGCCCTTCGCGCCCCGTCGCGGTCCATCATAAGGTTGTATTTGTAGAAGGAATCCTCAAAGTCCTCCAGCCCTTCGTCAAAAAACAGGATAAAATCTTCCCGGGGGATCTTCCCGTACACGTCAAAGTCGGTTTGGGCAAAGACCATATCCTCAAGGCTTGTCCCCGGCGCAGCCCTGTTAAAATCCAGCTTGCCCAGTTCCCGGTAGACCACGCAGATCCGGGCGTAGCGCCGGTCCAGCCGCCGCCGGATTATCCCCGACCCCCCGCCCCCGCCGCCGGGATCGCCCAGCGCGGCAATATCGCTCAGGACCGGCATACGCAGGGCGAGTTCCCCCGGTAGCGCCCGGAGGAGCCGCAAAAAGGCCCCGGCCGGAGACTCCCCCGGGTCAGGGCCCTCAGAGTTCGTAGAGCTCATGGAGAAACAGGGTTGCCGCCTGGGCGACATTGAGGCTTTCCATAACCCCCGTCCCGGGGATACGCACCAGGGCCGCGCAGCGTTCTTTTATTGCCGGGGGAAGGCCGGTTTCTTCGTTGCCCACCACCAGGGCGACGCCGGGGGGCCGTCCCGCGAGAATGGTCTTTAGATCCCGTATCCGCAGCCGCGCCCTGTGTTCCGCCCCGATAACAACCAGGGATTTGGCAGCGCTTCTCAGAAAGGCCGCGGGATTCGCCAGACTCCTGAATTCCACATGCTCCATGCCGCCTTCCGCAACCCGGTACGCGCTGGTGGTAAGCCGGGCGGATTCGCCTTCGCCGGAGAGCGCCACATAGGATACGCCAAAAAACGCGGCGGACCGTACTATGGCGCCCAGGTTATGATCATTCCCCACGGAAACGAGAATGAGCCCTGTTTTCCCTTCCCCGGACCACCTATCCAGATCCTCCCTGGAAAGGGGCTCAATTACAGGCTCATCGATCATGGCAGCCGCCCCCTGGTGGTGGTGGCTCTTGCAGATCCGTTCCAACTCCTCGTCATCGCAGAGCTTAGAGGGTTTTTTCCGATCTGCCAGGGTTTTGCACAACCCAGAAAGCTGTTTCAGCCTGTCCGCCCGGAGAAAAAGCCGCTTGATCCGTTCAGGATGATGCTCTCCTAGAGCCGCCACGGCATTCAACCCGCAAACCGCCAACTCGCCGGTCAATGTATTACGCACAGGGCCATGATAAAGCGCCCCGGAAAGGGGATCAAGGGCCGGCAGCGGGCGCCCTCGTTTATGCGCCCAAATTCCGAATTGAAAAAACAGCGGCTTTTTGCTACAATGTCCTCTTATGGAAGTAACACAGGAATTCATCGACGGCCTTGCGGTCAACGAGGTAAGCATCATGAAGGGCATCGCGGAGCGGCTGGGGGTCAACCTGGGGCAGGTTTCCGCGGTGGTCGGCCTTTTGGCGGAGGGGAGCACGGTTCCCTTTATCGCCCGGTACCGGAAGGAACA
>JAIROB010000008.1 GCA_031257695.1 Treponema sp.
CAGCCCGGCTCGGTCACGTGGGAACAGGAAAGGCCGTAGAGGCACTTTCCCGCCAGGCCGGCAAATTCCCGCATATAGTGGATCAGATCCCCCGGGGCTATGCCGTGGGGCGCAAAGCGGCGGATCCCCGGGGTGTCGATAATGCTCGCGCCGGTGTCTGCGGCCAGGGCGGGGACTTCGACCATCAGGGAAATGGTGGTGGTGTGATTCCCCCGGTCGTATTTTTCGTTTATCGCCCCCACCGGGATATTCTGCCCCGGAACCAGGGCGTTGATCAGGCTTGACTTCCCTACCCCGCTTTGGCCAAGCATGGCGGAACGCTTGCCCTTGGCCACACGGCGGAACTTGTCCATCCCCTCACCGGTCTTGGCGGACACCCGCAGGACCCGGTAACCGATACGGCTGAATTCTTCAAGCCGTTCCTCCACGTCGGGATCATCCACGGAAAGATCGTACTTGTTGCACAGGATAACGGGCTCAATGCCGGCAATCTCGGCCTGGACCAAAACCCGGTCCAAAAACCGGGGCCGGAAGGGCGGCGACGCGGGGGTGACGACGCAGAGGATCTGGTCCACATTGGCCGCCAAAAGCTGGGGGGCCTGTCCCTTCTGGTTAAACCGGGTCAGGAGGTTGCGCCGCTCCTCAAAGCCCAGGATAAGCCCCGCGCCCGGAGCGGCGCTTTCAAACCGCACCCTGTCGCCGGGCGCCAGGGGGTTGTAAAAGCCCTCCACCCCCTTGAGCACCTTGCCCTTGATCCGGCACTCAAAGGCCGCCCCGTCCCCGTCGCTTTTTACGGTGAAGATGTTCCGGGAGCCCCGGACAACCAGCCCTAGCATAGGCCCTGCCCATGGAGGAGCGTCAGGCCGAAAGAGCGGGCCCATTCCTGCCACGCGGGTTCCGGCGGGGCGCTTCCGGTGATCAATAGCAGGTTTTCCCCGCCGGGGGACGCGGCGCTCCGCAGATCCCCCTGGTCCAGCAATGATTCAGCCCGGCGGGAGACCCCTTCCAGGGAATCGTGGAAGCTCAGATCCTCCGCCGCCCCCCGGAACGCGTCCAGGAGAAAGAGGAAGTGGGTGCAGCCCAGGACTATGGCGTCCGCCCCCGCCGACCGGAACCGGTCTATGTAGGGCAGCGCCGCGTCGCGGCGCTCCGCCGCGGCGGAGGCGGCAAAACGGCGCTCCACAAAGTCCACCAGATCCGGCGCCGCGATGGCGGTGATTGCGCAGTCAGGCCCAAACTCCGCGGCCAGCCTGGCGATATAGGGATCCTCCACGGTCCGGCTGGTCCCCAGCACGCCTATGTGCCGTTTTTTGCTTTGCCGGACGGCGGGCTTTACCGCGGGAACGGTGCCCACCAGGGGCAGCCGGGGGAAGCGCTCCCTCAGCTCCGCCAAAGCGGAGACCGTGGCGGTGTTACAGGCCAGCACCGCCAGCTTGGGATCCCAGCGGCGGAGGAGCGCGTCAAAAAGACCCTCCAGGCGGCGGACCAGCGCGGGCCGCTCCCGGGAGCCGTAGGGAAAGTACTCCCGGTCCGCCACATAGACCAGGCTTTCCCGGGGGTTGTTCCGGTGGAAATGCTGACAGTAGGGAAGGCCCCCGATGCCGGAGTCCAAAAAAAGCACTGGTCGATTATCCATGGTTGTTAGGATTTAAAAAGATCGTCGAAGGCCGCCCGCGCGGAAGCCGCCCCGTCCCTGGCCCCTTTTTCCCCGGATGATTCTTTCCTAAACCGGGCATTGAGGGAAAACCAGTCGCAAAAATTAGCCCGTTCCTTGTCCTGGGGGGGATCCGCCTGGGACTCCGAACAGTCCCCTCTGGCGCCGCTCAGATAGAACCGGCAATGCCGGCACACCCTGAGGTCCTTCCCGCATTCGGGGCACCGCATGGACCGCCCTATAGGGTCAGCGTCCTCTATTGCCGAGCCGCAATACCAACACATAGTGTAATCATACCCCCGCGGCGAGATTCCGGCAAGGGCGCGCGTTGCGCTGTCCGGCCTTTTGCGATATGCTTATTTTACTATGGAAATTCGAGACCGTTACGCGCCTTCCCCCACGGGGCTGCAACACATAGGGGGGATACGCACCGCCCTGTTTAACTACCTCTTTGCCCGCTCCCAGGGGGGGCGTTTTATACTCCGCCTGGAGGACACGGACCGGACCAGGTGTGACGAAAAATTTGTTCACAACCTCTTTGACACCCTTGCGTGGCTGGGACTCTCCTGGGACGAGGGGCCGGATAGAGGCGGGCCTTGGGCGCCCTATACGCAGTCCGAGCGTTTGGATCTGTACAAACAACACGCCCTGCGCCTGATCGAAAGGGGCCGGGCTTACTACTGCTTTTGCTCCGCCGAAAGGCTGGACAGGGTCCGCGCCGAACGGGAAGCCGCCCGTTCAAAAGATGCCGGCTATGACCGGCATTGCCGGGACATACCCGCGGCCGAGGCAGCGGAGCGGGCGGCGGCGAGGGAGCCCTGCACCATACGGCTTAAAATCCCCCTTGGCCGGACACCGGAAGAGGGAAGGTCAACCGGATTCCAGGACAAACTGCTGGGCGACATAGCGTGGAAGAACGAGGACCTGAGTCCCGACCCGGTGCTGCTCAAATCGGACGGCTTCCCCACCTATCACCTTGCCAATGTCGTGGACGATCACCTTATGGGCATAACCCACGTGCTCCGCGCCCAGGAATGGCTTTCCTCCACCCCGCTGCACATCATTCTCTATGAGAGTTTCGGCTGGGAACATCCGGTGTTCTGCCACCTCCCCCTGGTGATAGGCCAGGACGGCAAGAAACTGAGTAAACGCCACGGCGCCACCAGCATCGACGAGTTTCGCCGCCAAGGCTATCTGCCGGAGGCGCTGCTGAACTACGTGGCGCTCCTGGGCGCCTCCTACGAGGAAGGCAGGGACCTCTACACCCTGGAAGAACTGGCGGAACGGTTCAGCCTGGACAAACTCAACAAGGCCCCGGCTGTTTTTGACTACAAAAAGCTGGAGTGGCACAACGGCCAGCATATCCGCATGAAAAGCGACGGGGATCTGGCCGCTCTTGCCCTGCCCTACTGCGTTGCCGCGGGGCTCTTTGGACCGCCGGGGACCGAACCCGGAGCGGAACAGCGCTCCGTCTTTACTGCGGCCATGCCTCTGATCAAAGAACGGCTGACGTTTCTTGGCGAGGCCCCGGAAAAATTACGTTACCTGTTCAGCGAACCGGCAGTTCCGGCGGCGCAGGAATTTATCCCCAAAAAGGCGGATCCGGAGCGGACAATCAGCCTCCTCAAGCTGGGCCGAGAACTGATCCGGCCCCTCTCCGAAGCCGGCGAAGAAGAAGCGGAGGCGCTGGTCAAAGCCGCGGCGGAAAAGGCCGGAGTAAAGCTGGGGGATCTGCTGATGCCCCTGCGGGTGGCCGTCACCGGAGCCCGGGTCAGTCCGCCCCTTTTCGGTTCCCTGCGGATCCTGGGAGCCAGGCGGTCCCTGGCCCGGGTGGACGCGGCCCTGTCGGCGCTACAAACCGCGCAGTAACATTGTTTGAAAGGCGAGGCTGTTCCAAAACCTCATTTTTGGAACAGCAACCTTAGATTTACAGGCATTTTCCCTACAGGGTGTGTTCCAAGAGGATTTTTACGCCAATCCCTATTAGAATGATCCCCCCCGCAACCTGCGATCCGGCTTCAAAAACCAGGCCGATCTTTTTCCCGAAGTGGAAACCCAACAGGCATACTCCAAGGGTGATGCAGCCGATGATCAGCGCAGGGATATACACGCTCCGGTTTACCATGCTGAAGGACAGGCCCACCGCCAGCGCGTCGATGCTGGTGGCCACCGCCAGGATAAACAGATTGCCGAGGCTCTGAATATCAACGCCCTTTTTCACGGCCCCTTCCCGGTTTTTCCGGGGTATTGCGCCGACAAGCATTTTGCCGCCGATGAAAGCCAGGAGGACGCTGGCTATCCAATGATCAAACGCTTCTATATATGCGACAAACGCGTTTCCCAGAAGCCATCCGATGACGGGCATGACAAACTGAAAGGCTCCGAAAAAGAGAGACGCCCTTAGAATGTGAAAGGATTTTAAGTTCCTGTCGCTTATGCCTGAACTGATTGAGACAGCAAAAGCATCCAGGGAAAGGCTCAAGCCAATCAAAAGAATCGAAACCATGTAGGGTCCAGTGCGAGAGAAGGGACTTGAACCCCCACGCCGATGGCACCAGATCCTAAGTCTGGCGTGTCTACCAATTTCACCACTCTCGCTATATACAAGGCAAACCCGCGCAGGATACAAGCTCTTTACCTGCCCGCCCCCCGCCGGGACCAGCAGGCTGCATAACAAAGCGGGAAACGGGAGTCGGACCCGCGACATCGACCTTGGCAAGGTCGCGCTCTACCACTGAGCTATTCCCGCACAACAGAGCCGTCCGGG